>JACPCQ010000058.1 GCA_016179715.1 Parcubacteria group bacterium | reverse complement strand
GGAAAAACAACCGCAGAAAATTGCCAGATGTTGTGCAAAGAACACAACCGAACTAAATCTGGAATATAAAATGATAGGCGCGCAAAAACAAGTTAAATAAATGATTTTAGCGCAAAACTATGACAGGCGAAAAATTATATCAATCACTTATTGAAATAGGCCTTGAAGATTATTTAAAACAGATAGGCAACGGCAATATCTATCAAGAAGCCCATATGCTAAAAATAGATTCTTTTGTTAAAAATTTGTCAGATGACCAAAAGAAAATATTGAAGGATAAAATAAGTAAAAAGAAAAACGAAACACACGCGCAACATAATGATATGCTTCACGAAATAAGTATCGCCTGCGCTTTTTATGATAAAGTAAATTTTTTACCGGAGACAAACGAAAAAACACCGGATTTTTGTTCCAACGATATTTGTGTTGAAGTTAAGACAATCGACAATAGCGATATTGAACGCAAAAGACAGGACGAATTAAACAAAGGACCGTATTGTAATATCAGCCCCGCGCTTAATCAAAAAGAGGTAGAAGACATAAAAAAAGAATTTATTGAGTGTGTCGGTAAAAAATTTACTGAACATATAAACAAGGCAAAAGAGCAATTGAATCCAGGCGGCGGACATATATGGATTATTTACGCCATTGATTCTCCGCCGAAATTTTATGAAAAAATAAATAAAGAAATTGAAAATAGGTTTGATGAAATTATTAAAAAATTACAACCTAAAAATTTTTGTATTAGATATATCAATTTTGAATCATTGCGCGAAAAAATAGCAAATTGAAATAATCAAGAAATTGATTTAATATACCGGATAAAAGCGGCGCGCTAACTTCGTTGGCACAAATTCCGTCGGCGTCCAAAGCGAGGGCGAGGCGGAAGGGGGGTGTGGGGGGAATTCCGCCTCGCCCGAGCCGAAGCGAAGCCCCGCCGCCGTGCCGCAAAAAGCGGCACAGCCTTGCAGAACATTTTGCTTTACATTTTTTGATTTCGCGCGCTACCCCCGATTTTCAATTAAGGAAAAGAAAATGTTTTTGCTTGTCTCTGCTCTCAATGCTTCGGGCGGTGCGGCGGGGGTGTGTGTATGGGCGTAATCATACAGCTGCCATGTTTGGCCTTATGCAGAATTGGTTATATTCAGTTCGCTACTTGCGAAAATCAGGCAATTGAAACGGATGCGGTTTATATAACGATGCCCAATATTTCCACTGTGCTTTGAGTTCTTTATATCCCAATCTGTGGGAGTGATATACTGAAAATTTAATATCTCGCACCGCCTGATATCCTTTTTTAAACCAATAATCCGCCCATTCACCATCTTCTCCGCCAAGACCGTACGCTTCATTAAATCGTCTTTGGTGCCATAAATCTCTGCGCACAATCGCGTTAGTAAAGCCAAGTACTCCCATACCCACTTTGTTTACCGTTGCTTGTTTTTTGAAAATATTTCTTACCGTGCAAATTGTTTTATTAAAAATGAATTTTTCCCACAGTGTTCCGTCCGGAAGAGCCCAGACAAATCCGTAGACACCGATAAGTTTTTCAAAACTTTTGAAATTCCTTATCCCGTCTTCCAGCCAGGTTTTGGACACCGGCAAGGAATGACCGCTTAAAAAAACAAAATATTTTTTGGCGCTTGCTTGTCCGCATCCATAATTTAGAGCATAAGGATAGGAAAAATCTTCCGGTTTGATATGAAGCAACTTTATTTCGTAAGGAAAAACAGACCTGTCCGCAGATCCTTTGATAATTTCTAATATTTTGTCTGTTGAACCGGAATCAACAAAGACAATCTCAAAATTTTTATACGTTTGTTCGCTCAAGCGTTTGAGACACTCTCCAAGCCACCTATCTTCATTTTTGGTTCTTATAATAATTGATGTTTCCATACTATTTTAGATTTTATCACATTTGCGCGGTTGAAAGATATGCCGGAATAATTTATCTTTAGGTCGTTTGAGGGCCGCACTCATCACTGCCGTCATGGGCAGAAAGATATATGCAGATTGTCTCAAGAACATCGAATTTATGACCAAGAGAAATACACACCCACGTCTTTCGCGGGCGTTTTTTGCTCGCGATACGCTCAAGGTGGCGCGCGAGCTGTTGGGCAAAACACTGGTACGTAAAATAGGCAGAAAAATTTTTCGCGCTCGCATCACCGAGACCGAAGCATACTGCGGCCCCGACGATAAAGCATCTCACGCTGCAAAAGGGAGGACCTTAAGGACATCGCCGATGTTTGGCCTGTCGGGGGTGCTTTATGTTTATCTTATATACGGGATGTACCATTGTTTGAATATTGTAACCGAAAGAGAGGGGTATCCCGCCGCAGTCTTGATTCGTGGACTTGTGCCGGTTTCTAAAAATCTCAAGTCCGCCGACCTAAACGGCCCGGGAAAACTTTGCCGAGCACTTGCTGTTGATCGCGAGCTAAACGGTACGGACAGCATTACCGGCAACAAATTATGGATTGAAGACGCGCCGGCGGTTTCTTCGGCTCTTGTACGAAACAGCGGGCGTATTGGCGTAGAGTATGCTGGCGCGTGGAAGCGAAAGCCCTGGCGGTTTTTCTTGGAAGAAAAATAATGTTATCACGGGTATAAAAATGGAACTCTTTTTCACTTTTTGCCTGCCTGCGGTTATAATAGAAACATGACTGTGTATGCTTATCCGCACGCGCACACTGCGCATGAGGTACTCTTATCTTTCCACGTACGTCCAGAATCGGGACTTGCGGACATAGAAGCAAAAAAACGGAAGACAAAATACGGTGCGAATGTTTTTGTGCGCAAGCGGCAATTACGGCTTGTAACCCTCTTGGCCAATCAGTTCAAAAGTCCTCTTATTTCGCTTTTACTGGTTGCAGGAACGGTGGCGCTCTTTTTGCGGGCACATACGGATGCGACAGTTATCTTTATTGCTCTTGCGATTAATACGGCCGTCGGTGTTATTCAGGAGGGAAGGGCGGAACGGGCTTTTGAAAAACTTGTTGCCTCGGTGCGTGAGTATGCCATTGTGCTGCGCGAGGGAAGACAGCGGCAGGTGGAAATTTCGGAGGTGGTACCCGGGGATATTTTGGTGTTAAACAGCGGGGATAAGGTGGCGGCTGATGCTCGGCTTATTGAGATGCGGGGTCTGGAAAGCGATGAATCTGTGCTTACCGGAGAGTGGGTTCCTGCGCAAAAGATGTTGCAGGCAATCCCTAAAGAAACACGTGTTCCGGAACGCGCCAATATGGTCTGGATGGGAACGCTGGTAAGCGGCGGATGGGGCAGAGCGGTGGTGGTGCGAACCGGAGCGCGTACGGAATTCGGGAAAATTACGAGTTCGCTCCAAGAGCAGCGAGGAAGACAATTAACACCGCTGCAACGCAACGTGCGTTCTCTGGCGCGCGTTATAGGCCTTGCGGTGTTCGGGATTGTTTCTTTGCTTTTTGTGCTGGGATTATTGCGTGGAGAGGGACTCACGGGGATGTTTCTTATGGCCATTGCCATTGCGGTTGCCGCGATACCCGAGGGGCTTCCCATTGCTGTTACCGTTGTCTTGGCGCTTGGGATGGAGCGTATTTTAGAGGTGGGGGGGCTTGTGCGCAGGCTCGTTGCGGCAGAAACTCTGGGATCTGCGAGCGTGATTATTGTAGACAAGACCGGCACATTGACTCAAGCGCGCATGCAGATTTCACATATTATTACGCCGCGCGAGATATTAAGGTTTGATGATGACGATGCCGGTAAAAAGAAAAAACTTGACAGCGAACATCTCACTATACTGGAGATTGGCGTGCTTGCATCCAGCGCGTTTATTGAAAACCCGGAGGAGGAACTGGAAGAATGGCGTATACGCGGCAGGCCGACAGATAAAGCTCTGCTGCTTGCCGGCGTTCATGCAGGGATTGATATTCATGCATTGCGCAAGGATTTTGCGTTGCTGGACACGCTCTCGTTTGACGCGGAGCGACGGTTTGCCGCAACGCTTGCAAAGGCGGAGAAGGCAAACCGAATATTTGCCGTTGGCGCACCGGAAACGATAGGGGATATTTCGTCCCGAGTAGTGGAGGACGGGGCTACGGTCTTGTTCTCGGCGCAGCGCAAGCGGGAAATACAGACCGCTTATGAAGAAATCGCAACCTCCGGCGCGCGGGTTGTCGGTGTGGCGTTTCTCGACACGCGGCTTGCGGTATTTCCTGATGATGTCAAAAAAATATTTACGCACTTTACCTTCGCGGGACTCATCGCTTTTCAGGATCCCGTACGAAAGTCGGTCCCGGCGGCGGTGGAGACGGCACAGGGAGCCGGTATGCGCATTATTATGATAACGGGAGATCATGTGAGTACTGCAATCGCTATTGCGCGAAAGGTCGGCATTATGACAGACTCCGCGGGGAGAGACGGACAGGTGATGGATGGAAGGGAGCTGGAGCGCATCCCGGCTGAACAGCTGCTTGAACGTACGCGTCACACACGCGTCTTTGCGCGCATCCTGCCGCATCAGAAAAAGCGGCTGGTACAGATGTATCAGGCACAACGGGAGGTTGTTGCAATGACGGGGGATGGCATCAACGACGCGCCGGCGTTGCGACAGGCCGATATTGGCATTGCTCTTGGCTCGGGGACCGATGTTGCCAAAGCAGCGGCGGACATTGTGCTTTTAAATAACAGTTTTGATATTATCGTTCGTGCGATAGAACAGGGGAGGGTTATTATTGATAACTTGCGCAGAATCGTCACTTATTTGCTTTCTACCGGGTTTACTGAAATCGTGCTCATTGGCGGCGCTTTGGCGTTTGGTTTTCCTTTACCGGTACTTCCCGTGCAGATTTTGTGGGCAAATATCGTACAGGAGGGATTTATGAATTTTGCCTTTGCTTTTGAGCCGAAAGAAGACGGGGTGATGCGGCGTATGCCAGCGGCACAGTCATCCGATCGTTTTTTTACGCGGGAGATGAAATATATCATTTTTGGCATAGGCTTACTTACGAATCTCTTTTTATTCGGCATTTATTTTTATCTTTACAGACAAGGGATGCCAATGAAGGAGATACGGACGTTTCTTTTTGTGGCGCTTTCCATTGATGCGATTTTTTTTGCGTTCCCGCTCAAACATATGCGAAAGCCGATTTGGAAGATAAATATTTTTTCTAATCCGCAACTCGTTGCGGCATTTGTTGCGAGTATCGGATTTCTTTTCTTGGCTTTCTGGCTCGCGCCACTGCGCTCTCTTCTCAACCTCACACTGCTTTCCGGAAAAGAATTTCTTCTTTTATTTGCCTTGGGGGCATTGGATTTTGCTGCCATTGAAGGCGCAAAATGGTATATTGCGCGGGGAGCAAGGAAGCGGGTGCGCGTAATGGAGAAACACGCATGAGTTTGTTGTTGATTATCTTTCTTCTTTCTTTTTTCTTTCTGGGGTACTCCAGCAGTTTTCTTGTGCGCATACTCACAACCATTGCGCGTTTTCTGCGCCTTTCCGAGTATGCGGTAGCGTTTATCTTGATGAGTGTCGTGACATCCGCACCAGAACTTTTTATTGGAATTGCCGCGGCCGTGCGCGGCGTGCCGATACTTTCTTTAGGGGATGTGCTCGGCGCAAATATCATCAACATTACTCTGGTGATAGGCCTTGCTGCTTTATTCGGAGGCGGCTTGTCGGTGGAAAGTAAGATTTCGCGAAAAAATTTCTTTATTATATTCGGACTCGCGCTATTCCCGATTTTTCTTGCCGTAGACGGCATGATTTCGCGCGGGGACGGGCTGGTGCTTCTTTTGCTTCTTGCCTTTTATCTTTGGAGTGTGGCACGCGAGCGGGAGCACTTTACAAAAGCCATTAATCATTTCTCGAAACATAAGGCGCATCACGGCAGTGCGTTGCGTAGTTTTATGCTCTTTGGGCTGGGTGCGGCGGTGCTGCTGGTAAGCTCGGGTCTTCTTGTTTGGTCCGGAAGCGCGTTGGCCAAAATGTTTTCTATCAGCACTTTTACTTTTGGTGTCTTATTTATCTCGCTTGGCTCAGCGCTTCCGGAGATTGGGTTTAGTATCCGCGCCGCGATATTGAAACACCCGTCTATGACGGTGGGCAATGCGTTGGGAAGCATCGCATTTACTGCGGCCGGAGTGGTAGGCATTGTAAGCATTATCCACCCCATTGAGGTGGAGCGTATCTCCATGCTTTTTTCCCCCGGCCTCTTTTTGTTGCTGGCACTGCTGTCTTTCAATCTCTTTCTTGCTCATAAAATGAATATTTCACGCCGTGAGGGCTGGGTATTGGTGTCTTTATATCTTGTCTTTATCTTAAGTGAATATGTGATAGGATTAGGAATATGACGACCACAACATTATTCCTTGCCTTTGCCGTTTTGGCGTTTTTTTTTCTCTTGGGCGGTGTTTCTTTGCTTCTCGTCTTTTTACGGCTGCGTCGCGGGAAGGGAAGGGAAGCGAGTGAAGACTTAAGTAAAAAACTGGAACTGCTCGAACTTACAATCCAAAAAACCAGCGAGCTTACCAGCCAGTTCAATTCTTCTCTGAAGCAGGATGTTTTTGAGCATCTAAAATCAAGCCGCGACCTTATGGACAATTCCTCACGCACCATGCGGGAGCAGGTGCGGGACTTTACCGAGTCTATGACAAAAATGCACGGCCTGTTCAGAGAGATGCAGGATACGGTCGCGCACTCTACCGAAAAAATGACTTCGTTTCAGAACATTTTCAAGACCCCAAAACTGCGCGGGCAATGGGGCGAGTCTTCGTTGGATTATATGCTTGTACAAATGTTTTCGGCTGATCGCATATTACGGCAATATTACTTTAAGAGCGGGGATGCGGTGGATTTTGCCGTGAAGCTTCCCAGCGATCTTTTGCTGCCGATTGACTCAAAATTTCCATGGGAAACCTACTCGGCATATGCGGAAGAGGAAGACGAACATATACGCACGCAGCGAATACAGGTATTTGCGCGCCGCGTCAGAGAAGAGATAGACAGTATCGCGGCAAAATATATTCGTCCAGGGGAGGGTACGACAGACCTCGCGCTCATGTTCATACCGGCTGAAGCGGTGTATTATGACATTCTTTTTCACCTGCGCGATCTTGCATTAAACGACTACGCGCAAAAAAAACGTGTTATTATGACTTCCCCGAACACCTTATATCTTGCGCTCGTGGCTATTCAGTCCTGGTTTCGCGATGTTACGCTTAATAAGCAAACGCAGGAAATCCGAAGGCGCCTCAGTGTCATCCTTACTGACGGAAAAAAACTGGGCGAAAGTTTTGAAAGATTAGGCAAGCATATCAATAACGCGCGCGGGGCGTTTGAGGACTCGGAGAAGCGCCTGGGATTGTTGACCGGGCGGGTGAGGAGGGTTATCGGATCGGAGGAGAACTCGGATGAAGCGGAACGGGTAACGGACAAATAGGCGAAAACGCGCGATCTCCGGAGCCGCGGGCGGCAAATGAAGTTTATTGTTACCTCGCTGCAAGACCGCGGGGAATTTTTGCGGACGAAATCAAATTATTTTTTTTGACGAAGCACAGAGAGTATTTTTTTCTTTGCGGAGGCCGTTTTTACGAACTTAAGCCAGCCTTGACTCGGTTTTTTGTTTTTTTGCGTGAGGATTTCCACGACATCAACATTTTTCAACTCGTGGCTAAGCGTCACCATCCGTCCGTTTACTCTTGCTCCCACCGCAGTGTCGCCGACCTGTGAGTGTATCTGGTAGGCAAAATCAATGGGCGTTGAACCTTCAGGAAGGTCTAACACCTCGCCTTTCGGAGTAAAAACGAAAATGCGGTCCTTGAAGAAGTCTATCTTTAGCGATTCCAAAAAATCTTCCGGATTTTGGAATTCTTTTTGCCACTCGCGCAGCTGCGATACCCACGCGAGATTTTTTGCATGGGGAAGACCCTTTACGACTGCGGTTGCCGGATTATTTTTTAGTTCTGTATATGCCCAATGTGCGGCGATTCCGTTTTCTGCTTCCTCATGCATTGAGGGGGTGCGGATTTGTATTTCGGTTATTTTTTTCTCCGGGCCGAAAACGGTGGTGT
Organism: Parcubacteria group bacterium; assembly: GCA_016179715.1. Lineage (GTDB taxonomy): Bacteria > Patescibacteriota > Minisyncoccia > JACPCQ01 > JACPCQ01 > JACPCQ01. Next base: position 13,927 of record JACPCQ010000058.1, on the reverse strand, counting down.
GCAGTGATTGGTAGCCGTTTGGTTTGGGGGTTGCGATATAATCTTTGATGCGTCCGGGCAGGGGAGGCCAGAATTTATGAATGATGCCCAGCGCTCGATAACACTCCTCAACGGTTCCGACAATGATGCGCAGCGCGATAAGGTCATGAATATTGCGGATATCTTCGTTGCGCATCACGAGTTTCCTATACAATGAATAGTGATGTTTTGCCCGCGCATGGATGTTTTTGGGATATAATTTTTCGCACTCAAGTTCTCTTTGTATTTTTGGTATAAGGCGCGCGGCATAAGCCCGGCGTTCTTCAAGAGTATCTTTAATGTGCCGCATCAGCCAATGGTGTTCCTGCGGATATGCGTAAGGAAAGGCAAGGTCTTCAAGTTGTCCTTTCAATTCTCCGATACCCAGGCGGTAGGCAAGGGGCGCGTATATCTCCAGCGTTTCCATGGCAATCCGCTTTCTTTTTTCCGGTGCGACATAGTGCAATGTTTCCATGTTGTGGAAACGATCGGCGAGCTTGATAAGTACGATGCGAATATCCTTTGCAACCGCAAGGAACATCTTGCGCAGATTTTCTGCATCCCGTTCGGTTTCTCGATAGCGAACTTGGTCCAGCTTTGTGATGCCCTCAACCAAAAAGGCGATACGTTCTCCCAGAACCTTTCGGATATCTTTTGGTGAGACATGAGTGTCTTCACACACGTCATGCAGCAAGGCTCCCGAAATGGTCTCGGCGTCAAGGCGCATATGTGCCAGCCGGTATGCTGTTGAAACCGGATGGATGATGTATGGCTCTCCCGACATCCTTTTTTGCCCGCTGTGTGCTTCTGCGGCAAAAACGAACGCGCGTTCAACAAGCGCAATATCCGCGGGGGCGTATCTGCCTGTTTTCATCTCTGTGCGGAGGGATGAGAGGAGTTTTTCCTCAAATTGGCCTTCCATGCAGGGGTATTGTATAATAATAATAGACCTTTTTCAACTAAGTGTCCTGGTTCATATGATGGGGTTTGGACAGCAGGACGGCGGCAAGAGCAGGCGGATAAGCCATTGCAAAACATATACATATCGGTATAATGAGGTCTGCATGATAACAATGACAACACAAGCCCAAAAACAGAAGCAAACAGTATTTGCCGTTGTGGAAACCGGCGGAAAACAGTATTTCGTGCAGGAGGGAAGTGAATTGCGCGTGGAAAAGCTTGCAAAACCTAGCGAAGCCGCAGTGTTTTCCAAGGTGCTGCTGTGGAGTGACGGAAAGAACACCCGTGTGGGAACGCCGTATTTGGATGATGTCAAAGTGGGCGCGGAGCGTCTGGGTGAGGGAAGAGGTAAAAAAGTCCTTATTATTCGCTTCCACTCCAAGACACGCTATCGAAAAAAGAAAGGACACCGGCAGTCTTATACAAAGATACGCGTGAGTTCAATCGCAAATGGAAAGATATCAACAAAAACATCGGCGTAACTGCGCCGATGTTTTTGTTTTCTCTCTGACTTTTGCTGAAAATATTTTCCTGTGGATTTCCCCGGTGAGTGGCGCGGTTAATTTTTTAGCTGACAGTTTATCTTGATATGTTTTGTTTTGCGTTTACTGCCACGGACAATAGAGAGACACGATTTCGGGAGCCCGAGGTGACGCGCAAGCAGTTCAATCAAGCGGTAATTTGCGGCGTCTTCTTTTGCGGGAGCGTCAATCCAGATACGATATGTCTTTTGAGGAACAACCTCTTCTACACGCGCTTCTTTGGCGCCGGGTTTTGCGTAGATAATCACATGCATGTCTTCAGACAGGAAAATAAACTGCTTCCTCTACTGCTTTGCCAGAACCAGTAACCAGCTCCGCACAATCAGGCGCGGTTCGCAAAAGCGTGTTTAAGGGTGTCACCGTCGCTGTATTCCAGTTCTGCTCCGCTGGAGAGGCCGCGGCCGAGACGCGTAATCCGGAATTGTTGTTTCTTTTGCAATTTATCCATAATGCGCTCAATGTAAATTCCGGTAGTTTCACCCTCGCTTGTCGCGCTTAGCGCGAGGATGAGTTCGCCGATAGGACGAGTGGAGACGGCATGATAAAGCTCTTTGAGCCGGAGCTCCTTTTGCGGGTCAGTGCGCGTGGGCGAAACAGAACCGCCTAGCACAAAGTATTTTCCGGAATATCCCGTCGCACGTTCAATGTTTGTTACATCCGTATCTCTTTCTACTATGAGAAGTTTGTGCGCATCGCGCTGCGGGTCACCGCAAAACTGACAAAGCCGCGTTCTCCCTTCAAAGGCCCAAAAGCATTGCTCACAGCGTTTTATCTGTCCGGGGAGCGCAGTTATGAGTGCGGCAAAATTCTTGAGAAACGATTCTTCTTTCTCTAATAAAGCATAAACAAACCGTTGTGCCTGCCTTGGTCCGACACCGGGAAGCTCTTGAAAACCTTCGCTTAATTGTTGCGCGAGAGACTTATCAGACATGCTTTAAAGGGGTAAAACGCATCAAAACTCCAGCGCTTCATATCCTCCTGCGGAGTCTATAGTTGAGAAACCGCATCTGTCTTGATGGAAGTAGAGCGAGACCTTTCCCAAAGGACCATTGCGGTGTTTTGCGACAAGGATATCGGCTTGGTTTTTTCGCTGCGTGTTTTCTTTATACTTGTCTTCCCGATAAATAAACATCACCACGTCCGCGTCCTGTTCAATTGAGTTATGTACGAGGATGTCGTTTGCGACAAAATTATGCACTCCGGGTACCGTGGCGTCATACACGTCCTCAATACCGAGAGGTTCAATAGCCAGCACTTTATCCCAAAGGATATCGGATGTCGCAAGTTCGGTACATTCCTTTGATTCGAGCAATTGCCCGATAACCAACATACGGCTTCTGCTAATGCCTGTGGCCATGAGCGCGCTGCCATTGTAGGAATTACCAAGCCCTTGCTGGACATCGCGCCATCCGAAACCGAGCCGCTCCTTTGCGGGCGTGACGACGAGATGCCACGCTTCTCGGGGAATGCTGTCAGTATTGGTGTTGGGGACGATCTCCTCAAGCGCACTTATGAGTTTTGGGATAATAGCTGCGCGCTCATCAGCGATGCCTATCTTTCTCAAGAATACCAATTGATTCGGCGCACCCTCAACAATCGTATGATACATGGGGCGATATCCTTGCGACGAGGGAGATGTTCGTACGGCGCTTTGGATGCCGAGGCGGAGCAGAAGATGCTGTACTTGTCCGGCCAGCACCTTGCTTGAAGACGCATAGTAAATCGCTCCTGCGGGCTTTCGGCCGCGCAACATTTTCCAGCTAAGATTACCGTCCGTTGCCCACAAATGAGACAAAAAGAGGGCGATCAGCGCCTCATCGCATTCCATGACACTGTTCGGAATCCGCTTTTCGTACGATCGTACCCGCTCTATGCCGAGGTCTTCAAACCACACGGTGATGGGATGCCTCCTGCCGCGCGCCAGAGGGAAGGGGCTTGGTAAATACAGATGATACCAATTCTCTTGCCGTACTCTTTTCGCGCGGATGCTGAACAGCGCGCGTGCTGCGCTCGTGACCGTTTTAAGATTTGTTTTTGACGCGCTTGTATAGTGGTAGGGCTGCTTCGGAAGTATGCAGCCGTCCCCGATAAGGTGCGCCAAAAGGACAAGCTCGTCTTTTTGGCGCGGATTTGACGGGTGCTTGATCGGGAGCGTGCGCGGAATGGCGATGTGTTTTCCGGGGACCAAGGTGTCAAGGCGGCACCAACCGTTGAGAGTAAGGAAAGGATGGTTTGCGGAGGCTTTAATACTTCTGCCGCTTTGGGTTGTGAGGCGGTACACCTGTTTCTTTCCCGAGTAAAAGACCTTGGTCATTGTGTAGTCTTGAATGGCGTACGCGGTGTTTTTCGCATGTACGAAGAGCGGGCACTGCCGGCTTCTCCCTGCAAGTTCGCGGATAGTGTGGGGAACGCCGCTTTTTGCGTCAACGATGATTGTATCCCCGGTAAGACACCCCGAATCGCGCAGGTCCGAAAGGCGGGGAACTCCTCCTCTTTGCTCTACGGCGCGTGAAAGCTGCGAGAGTGCGAGTACCGGCACGTTAAGTTCTCGGGCAAGCCCCTTGAGCGAACGGGAAATTTCGGTAATTTGCTGCACCATATTGTCGGAGTGGGTACCGGGCTGCATAATTTGCAGATAATCTACAATGACCAGACCGAGCCCGTGCTCCGCCTGCAGCCGGCGTGCCATGGCGCGCATTTGCAGAGCGGTGTTTGAAACAGCATCGTCAATAAAGATCGGCGCCTTGGAAAGGCGCTCCAGGGCATCCCGTATGCGCAGAAAGTCATCTCCTTGTGTTGAGAGTTTCCCGGTACGGAGTCTCCAAAGGTTCACGTGCGCCTCTGCGGCAAGCAAGCGGTCTACCACTTGCTGTGTGGACATTTCTAGTGAGAATACTCCCACAGGGATATTGTGCGTAACCGCAGCATTTCGCGCGATATCAAGCGCAAGTGAGGTTTTTCCGAGCGACGGACGTGCGGCAAGAACGATTAAGTCCGAAGAGTGCAGTCCGGCAAGTAAATCATCGAGGTGGGTAAATCCGGTGGGGACACCTGCCAGAATATTATCTCCTTTGTGCAATCGGTCAAGACGTTCCCACGCTTCTTCAAGCGCGCGGGTTACTTTGGTAAAGTTCTGGCGCATAGAACGCTGTGAAATGCGGAAAATTGTCTGTTCTGCGGAATCTAACAATTGTTCAATATCTTCTTTTTCTTTGAAAGCAAGTTCTCCGATTACACCCGATGCTTCTATGAGATCGCGTAAAATCTTCTTCTTGCGAACGAGCGCGGCGTAATATGCGGCGTTAGCGGCGGTAGGAACGGTGTTAATGAGTTCGGCAAGATAACTTTTGCCGCCGGCCATTTCTAATTTTCCCTTCTCTTCAAGACGCGCAGAAAGTGAGAGAATATCAATGGGTTCTCCTCTTGAAAAAAGCTCAATTCCTACCTCGTAAATAAGCTGATGTTGTTGGCGGTAAAAGTCGGTTGGTTCAAGGGTGTCTGCCACGCGGATAATCGCTTGCGGGTCAAGTAGAATAGCTCCCAATACCGAAATCTCCGCTTCGGTGTGCTGTGGAGGCATACGGACCGCGGCGAGCGGGCCCCTCTGCGTGTTCTGAACCTCCTTCGCATCTCTGTCGTTGTCGGAAAAAGGGCGGTTTATTGGCATAAGAGCACTATAGCAAAAAGGAAAGGAAGACCTCAAGAAGAATGGAGGCAATACTTTTGCATAACGTGTGTACAGGACGGGGAGCGTGAATACTAGAACCTATCTCAAAAAAAAAACGAGTAATATACAGCGTATCTTGCGAGATTTTTTTGACAAGTCGCAGCCGAAGTTTTGCGATAGCAGCAGAAATGATTTTTGAGATAGGTTCTAACGTTTCTTAAGCTTTGTTCCCGAGGCCGTGTCTTCAAGCTCCCAGCCTTGTTTTTTGATGACTTCACGGATTTTGTCGGCAGATTCCCATTCTTTTGATTTACGAAGCGCCTCGCGTTCTTGCATGAGTTTTTGTATTGCTGCAGGGAGCGAAGGGGTGAGATATGCCGATTCCAACAACCGCAGCCCGAGTATCTGGTCAAACCACGCAATGCTGGCAGCTGTATTCCGGGAAGTGTGCGCAGTCTTCTCAATGTGCTTTCGCGCGACAGCAAGAGCACGCGGCACATTAAGGTCGTTGTTTATCTCTCTAAGGAATGCGGACTTCGCGTAGAGCGAAGGAGAGAGGGGACGTGTTACTCTGGGGCGTCTTTTTGTTTTTATTGCCGAACGTATGTGTTCAAGCAGACGAAGACGCGCAGTACGCGCTGCTTTTAGCGCCTGAAATGTAAAAGCCATAGGGGAACGATAGTGGGCGGTAAGCGCAAGATACCGGAAATCAAGTGCGTCAAATCCGTGCTCAATCAGTGTTTCCAGTGTGATAAAATTTTTTTCTGATTTTCCCATCCGTGCTTTTCCCAGTCGGAGAAAATTTCCATGCACCCAGACGTTTACGAAAGTGATTCCGGTGGCAGCTTCTGATTGCGCAATTTCGTTGGTGTGGTGGATTGCGATATGGTCAATGCCGCCGGTATGAATATCAAAATGTTTTCCGAGATATTTCATACTCATGCTTGAACACTCTATGTGCCATCCCGGGAATCCCATGCCCCACGGGGAAGACCATTCCATATCGCGGCGTGCTTTTTTGGGCGAGAATTTCCAAAGGGCAAAATCCGTCGCGTGGAGCTTTTCTCCCCGCGCAACGCGGCTTCCCGCCCGGATGCCTTTAAGATTATTTCTGCCGAAGGAGGCGTAATGCGCAAACCTTGTCGTATCAAAATAGATTCCGTCACTGGTGCGGTAGGTAAACCCCTTTCGCTCAAGCTGTCGGATAAGCTTTATTTGTTCCTGAATATGGTCTGTTGCTCGAGCCCAGACAGATGGGGGGATGATGTTCAGGCGCTCAAGGTCTTTTTTAAACGCATGCTCATAAAACCGCGCAATATCCCAGGCGCTCTTTCGCTGTCTTTTGGCTTCTTGCGCCACCTTGTCTTTACCGGTGTCTGCATCGGAGGTGAGGTGTCCGACATCAGTAATATTCATAACGTGCTTGACGCGATATCTGTTTATCAGGAGCGCGCGTTTCAGTATGTCGGCAAACAGATACGTGCGCAGGTTTCCAACATGTGCGTATTGGTACACGGTTGGCCCGCAGGTATAGAGCCCCACCAAGCGTTTTTTGATGGGGCGGAAGAGTTCTTTTTTACGGGTAAGCGAGTTGTAGAGTTTCAAAGCCATTTTTTTATTTTGAAAAATATGAACATGCCGACGGTGCTGGCTACCATGATGGCAATGATAATCCAAAAATCATATTGTGAGCCGACAATCGGCACGCGAATAGTGTTCATTCCGAAGATGCTCGAGAGCAGCATGAGCGGGAAAGTCACAAAAGCCATAATCGTAAGATTCTTCGTAATTTCGCCGGTGCGCGTGGAAAGCAAGGAATCATTTGTTTCTTGCAGCGCCTCAACGGTTTCTTTTTTGTTTTCCACGAGGCTCCATACTTTATAGTATTCTCCGGTAAGCGCATTTAAATACGGCGTGAAATGCTTGTCAAACATGCGTGTGCCTAGTTGCTCAAGCGAGACAAGAACGCTCTCATGCGTCTCTATGACACGCCGTACGTCTATAATGTCCCTGCGGACGAGCGATATCAGACGAACCAGCTCACGTTCGTGTCCGTGGAAAATATTTTCTTCTATGGCAACAATACTTTGTTCAATACGGTCAAGCTGGGCCTGTGTTCCCGCATAGAGCTGTCTGATGAGTTCAAAGAGCAAAAATCCCGCATGTTCACCCGCCGTGTTCTTTTTTATTTCCTCGCCGAGAGATGCAACCAAGCCATCAATAATCGGGAGCGTCTGGTATGTTACCGTGAGCAAGAGATCTTTTTTTATAACAAAATCCACTTCACGCTGTTGAATGGCAAGCACATCTTCATTAAAGAAAGGAAATTGCAGTGTCATGTAAATAACCTGCTCATATTCTTCGGCCGAGGAGCGTAAGGTTGGATTGTAGAGTGCGCGTTCAATAAGCGGATGGAGCGCAAGCGGTTTTACGGTTTCCCGTATCTCCTGACTGGAGGCTTTTGAAATATGAATCCAGCGGACAGGAGACTCTTCATGGCGCAGAATGGAAATCATAGGCGAGTATTATGTGGATAATCCTAGCATGTCTTGGTATGTTTGGTACGTTATGTATAGTATACTACATCCCTGTCGTCGGAGTAAAAGCGCTTATTTGCATTTTGTCCGCAGTCTTGAGATAATTATAAAACATGTCGCGGATACGTATTATTACTATCCTGTTTATCGGCGCTTTGTTTATCGGCGCCAGTTTTTTTGTCGGCGTATACGCCGGTTATGCGGGGCGCCCGGAGGTGGAGTGGGTAGGTAATATATTACACAAAGAGTTCTCCATGCCGCCCCGGGAAGAGGTGGATTTTATGCCTTTTTGGAAAGCGTGGAATATCTTGGAGGACAAGTTTGCTCCGGCCGACGGATCGACCAGCCGACAGGAGATGCTGTGGGGAGCCATCTCCGGGCTGACAAGGTCGCTGGATGATCCTTATACAACCTTCTTTCCTCCGCAGGAAAAAGAAATTTTTGAAAGCAGTGTGCGCGGGGATTTTGAAGGAGTGGGAATGGAAATCGGAATCCGTCAAAATGTGCTTACTGTTATTGCGCCGATAAAAGACACCCCGGCCTGGCGTGCGGGAATCAAAGCGGGAGACCGCATTGCAGAGATTGACAAAGAATCCGCAGACGGTATAAGCGTTGAAGAGGCGGTAAAACGCATCCGCGGACCAAAGGGAAGCACCGTTACGTTTCTTATCATTCGGGAGGGAGCAGAAGAGCCGCTGAAGATATCGGTGGTGCGGGATGTTGTCGTAATCCCGAACATAGAAACCGAGACGAAAGAAAGCGGCATATTTGTAATCCGACTCTCAACTTTTTCTGAACGTGCTCCACAGCTTTTCCGGGAAGCGCTTCGCGAAATGATTCAGAAAGGGCAATACGGCCTAGTGCTGGATTTACGCAATAACCCGGGAGGGTTTTTGGAGGTGTCGGTAGATATTGCAAGCTGGTTCCTGCCGCCGGGCGAAATAGTTGCGCGCGAACGTTTTAATGACGGGCGGGAAAAGCTTTATCGCAGTAAGGGATATGACATATTTAATAATCTGTCAATGGCGGTGCTTGTCAATAAAGGATCCGCTTCAGCATCAGAGATTCTTGCGGGAGCGCTTAAAGAACACGGGGTAGCGATAATAGTGGGTGAGCAGACTTTTGGCAAGGGTTCGGTGCAAGAGCTCGTGCCGGTGACGGATAACACCTCGCTGAAGATAACTGTTGCCCGATGGTTCACTCCGGAAGGAAATACGATTTCAGAAAAAGGACTCACTCCGGATGTAGAAATTGCTCAAGATCCCAAAGATACCGAACAGCTCGCAGATACCCAGCTTAAGCGAGCTTTAGAGATTGTGCGCGAAGGGATTGCCGAGCGCGGGAAGGTGATTTTGACGCGCTGAAGCAAGTCCGGAATAAGATATGTCACGTCCCCGCGGGTATTTTAGTGTTTTGCGATTTTGTGCTAATCTTAATAAGGAAAGGATTCTTGTTTCTACGCATAACATGAAAGTCGTTTTTCTGCAAGACGTCCCGCATATCGGGGGAAAGTGGGAAGTAAAGGATATCCGTGACGGATATGCGCGAAATTTTTTATTCCCGAGGCGCTTGGCAATTATTGCTTCTCCGGAGGTTCTTAGGGACCTTGAAGTGAACAGAGCAAAAGGAAAAGCGGAGAAAGAAGCGCAGGCAGAGCAATTTATCCGCGCCGCTGCTTTTCTGGATGGGAGAACCATAACACTTGTACGGAAGGCGGGAGAGAGGGGGACGCTTTTTGCCGGAGTCACTGCGTCAGACATAGCCAAAGCGCTTGCGGAATTGACCGGCGTGAATGTTTTGAAGGAGGCCGTAACGATGAAAGAACCAATCAAAACCCTCGGATCACATGCCGTACACGTGTCCCTTCCCGGTGTAGAAAAACAGGCAAGCGTTACCATAACGATCACGGCGTCCACCGATGAATAACACATAATTTATCACGCGAAACGTAGCAACCAGACTAAAATGGCGAGATATGTTTTTGTGGTCGGGGGAGTGATGTCCGGCATCGGGAAAGGGATTACCACTGCCTCTGTCGGCAACATCCTTAAGAGTTACGGCTATCGCGTTACCGCAATTAAGATTGATCCTTATATCAACGTGGATGCGGGAACGATGAACCCCGTCGAGCATGGGGAGGTCTTTGTAACCGATGACGGATTGGAATGTGACCAGGACATCGGCAATTACGAGCGGTTTTTAGACCAGAATATGTACCGGCTCAATTATATGACCACGGGAGCGGTATATCAGAGCGTCATCACACGGGAGCGCAATTTGTTTTATCAGGGAAAATGTGTGGAAGTGGTGCCTCATATTCCGGAAGAGGTAATTGCGCGTATTACTCAAGCCGGGAAAAAAACAAAGTCCGATTTCGTTCTTGTAGAAATCGGCGGGACAGTAGGGGAGTATCAGAATTTACTTTTTCTTGAAGCGGCGCGCATGTTGAAACTTCGCCATCCCAAAGATGTGCTTTTTATTATGGTTTCATATCTGCCGGTACCCGGAACCATCGGGGAAATGAAGACGAAACCGACACAGCACGCAACACGTTCGCTGAATAGCGCCGGCATACAGCCCGATATCATTGTGGCGCGCGCTCCGGTGTTGTTAGACCGGCCGCGCAAACAGAAAATTGCGGTATTTTGCAATATTAACGAGGAGGATGTTATTTCTGCTCCGGATATTCAAAGTGTTTATGAGGTACCGATAAATTTTGCGCGGGATAAAATTTCAGAACGTATTTTTCTGCACTTCGGCATACGGTCTCGGGCGCATCGCAACGGACACTGGAATAATTTTGTGCGCAGAGCGCGTAATGCAAAAAAAGAAGTACGCATCGGCATTGTCGGAAAATATTTTGCAACAGGAAAGTTTACGCTTTCCGATTCTTATATTTCGGTGATTGAAGCGATTAAGCACTCTGCTTGGCGGCAGGGCTGTTGTCCGATAATAGACTGGCTGGCCGCGGAATCGTATGAAAACTCCGCAGCGGCGCTTTTAGGGCTCAAACGCTATGACGGGATAATTGTTCCCGGGGGATTTGGAAGCAGGGGAGTAGAGGGCAAAATAAAAGTCATCCATTACGCGCGGACTCATCATATTCCCTATTTGGGGATTTGCTACGGCATGCAGCTGGCCGTGATAGAATTTGCCCGTTCCCTTGCCGGTATGCCCGGGGCAAACTCTACCGAGATAGACCCGAAAACCCCCTTTCCGGTTATCGGGCTTCTTGAAGAGCAGGAGACGTTATTGAAAGAAAAAAAATACGGCGGTTCCATGCGCCTGGGGTCCTATCGCTGCGAAGTGCGCCCAAAGACGAAAAGCATGCGGTTCTACAGAGAGCGCAATATCACCGAACGCCATCGCCATCGCTACGAATTAAACAACAAATTCCGTAACCAGCTTGAGCAGCACGGTCTTGCCGTTGCCGGAATTCATCCGCAAAAAAATCTGGTAGAAATTATCGAGCTTCCCGACCATCCATTTTTTGTCGGCACGCAATTTCACCCGGAGTTCAAATCGCGACCCTTTCATCCGCACCCGCTTTTTAATGGGCTTATCATGGCGGCAAAGACACGCTGTCTGGGACGCGCGGAGAAAAAATGGAGACGCACAACATCACGCGTTACGCAGAAGAAACAACGCTGACAATATGTCGTTTTGCGGTTTTGCCGTTAAAGGAACTCCGGCGACTCAATGTGTATCTTACGACACCTTCTTTGATTGCATAGAGCGTGTCATCATTTCCTCTGCGCACATTTATTCCGGCATTAATCGCGGTTCCGCGCTGCCGCACCAGTATTGACCCGGGGAGCGCTTTCTGCCCCGCGTAAAGCTTTATTCCCAGGTATTTTGGTTGAGAATCCCTGCCGTTTTGTGTTGAGCCGCCTGCTTTTGTATGTGCCATGTTTTTGTTATAAAGAGGACTTTTTACGTGTGATTACTGCTGTCCGTTTGCCTCGAAAATTTATGTTTGCAACACCGTTATGTTAGCATCCCTTTTTCAAAAAGTCAAAGCATATTGGGAAATTTCTCGTGAAGAGCTTTTTCTCATTACCGTTATCGCTGCCGTGGCACTCATTAGTTTTGGGCTCGGGAGGCTCTCGATAGTTTCCTCTACACGTCCTGCAGTACGTCTTCTGGTGCCTCCCGCCGCGAGCGCCGTAGGAGCTGTAACAGCGGGACAACAGGAATATATCGCCGGAGCGGGAATACAGATAACCGGAAAAAATTATGTTGCAAGTAAAAACGGGACGAAATATTACGCGCTTTGGTGCGGCGGCGTGGATCGTATAAAGGAAGAGAATAAAATATGGTTTGTATCTCCGGCAGAAGCAGAACGTGCAGGCTACGAAAAAGCGGTTAATTGTGATTTATGAGCGCGTATCTTCTTCTGCCCCGTCCAGTCCGCGGGTAACTTTCTTTTTTGAGAGGGTGAGTATCGTGAAGCGTTTTATGTCTGTAATCGCTTCGCGCAACTGTTCTTGGGTTTCCGACGGGAGTGTTTTGACGATTGCTTCCAGTTTCCGCTCGTCTGCTTTGAGTATCGCGTCCCACTTTCCCGCAGCGGTCAGTATGGACCTGACCCTTTCCACGTCGTAGACGGGTTTTTCCCTGTTTCTTCGGGTAAGGTATGCGTTGTCCGAAAAGACGCGCTCCAACTTTTCGCTTGTCATAAAATCTTCTATTTTTGCCTGTAACTCGCGCAGACGGAGTTTATTTTGCTGGCTAGAAGCCTTGAGCGCGATGTATTCCTGCACTAAAGGAGCAAGTTCCTGCTCATTTTTTATTTTTGATTTTTCGTCCTGATACAGATGTCGCCACATCGGGCATAGAGAGCGATAGCCGCACCAGTCACAGAGTGCGGAGGGGGTAGGGGGAAAATCGTCTTTTGCGATACGTCTTTTTATCTCCCGGAGTGTAGAGAGGACCTGCGTTCTGGTTTCTTTGAGTGCATCATTTGATCGGGCTGTGGAAATTTTTTCCCCGTGTTTTAAAAAATGCAGGCTCAATTTAATATTTTCGGCTTCCAGATGAGGCCATTTATGCAGGAGCCCGAGGTGATAGACGGACATTTGTAAATCCGTATCCAGTTGCGCCTGTGCGGGCATGCGGCGGCTTGTTTTATAGTCAATAATTTCGTAATGGTTGTCTCCGATTTTATCAATGCGGTCAATCACACCGGCGACAACATGCGACTCTTTAGTATCCGGGTCCTCCAGAAACACCTCAAAGCGCGATTCCATGTCTAGCACATGAAAATTCCATGGCTGATTTTTTTTATAAAAGCTTGAGAGCAGTGTGGCGCCTTGGTTGTGGTATGCTTCGGCCTCTTTTGCCTCAAGCGTTACTTTCTCTTGCGCCTCCATCCACTTTTTTCCGAAGAAATCAAGCACCTGGTCCAGAGAAGGGTAGAGTGGCTCATGCGTAAACATATAATGCAGTGCCGAATGGATAGTTGTGCCAAAAACGGCCTCCTTTCCCTTAGGAACCTTTATTCTGTCAATCTCCTGGTATTTAAACTTGAGCGGGCAGGTCTTATAGGTGTTGAGGGCGGAATATGATGTGCGCATATTCGCTATGATAACATGTTTTCTATTCTTGATTAATTGATTGGGGGGAGTATGCTGTGTTCAGACAGTTGTATTAAAAATCTTCAGATGTGCGTTTTGCGAGTATCTGCGGGTACTCTGCGGCGCAAAGGGGAGAAAAATTGTGCAAACAAACATCAGAATTTTCTGTATCGTTGCGATGGTATGTTTTGCTGCCTCTTCTGTAGCCGTGAGAGGCGAGGTAGAGAAGGAGAAGGACTACGTCTCCATGTACGGGTTGGACAGATTTCGAAACGCAATTGTTCCGATAATCTGCGAAGAGCCCAAAAAGGAGTATGTGTTTTTTGGAAACGGGGTTGTCGTTTCCAAAAATCTCCTGCTGTCGGTCAAGCACCTTATCTCTACAGGATGTAAACCGTATGCGTATATAAATGAAGAGAGGGTTGATTTGGAGATAAAGAAAAACGCTGAAAACGGGATGGATCTCGTGCTGTTTTCTTTGCCGGGCCGTTTTTCGGGAACAATCAACCCCGTTGTCCTTGAAGACACGTCGCACAGATACGGTAGCGTCTTTCTCCTCGGTTTTTTATCGTATCTGGAGAGAGAACGTGTGGTGGCGAAACTTATCGTCCGAAAAGGACGCTTGCG
>JACPCQ010000054.1 GCA_016179715.1 Parcubacteria group bacterium | reverse complement strand
GACGGATGCGGTAAAATCCGGCAAGGTGCGCTTTATCACTAAGCGCTACGAAAAAATATTTTTTCACTGGATGCGCAACATCCGCGACTGGAACATTTCACGCCAGATTGTCTGGGGTATTCCCATTCCAGCGCGTTACTGCGATGCGTGCGGGAGAGTGGTCGTAGATATTACAGATGCAGTAAAACAGTGCGCGGGCTGCAACGGGGCGCTGCGCAAAGAAACCGATACTTTTGACACGTGGTTTTCGTCCGGACAGTGGCCCTTTGCCGCGTTGCTTGCGCGAAACGGCAAAAGCGAAAAACGCAAAGCGCCCGCCTTCGCCGATGCTCCGGCGGGCAAGCAAAACGAAAAGATATTGACAACAAAGGATTTTGAGATATTCTACCCCACGGATGTTATGGAAACCGGTTGGGATATTTTATTTTTCTGGGTTGCTCGGATGATTATGCTCGGCGTGTACGCAACCGGCAAGCCGCCGTTCCGGAATGTGTATTTGCACGGTCTTGTGCGCGACAAAGACCGGCAGAAGATGAGCAAGAGCAAAGGAAACGTCATTGACCCGCTGGGTGTCGCGGAGGAGTACGGAACGGACGCCCTGCGCATGGCGCTGGTGGTGGGAAATGCGCCCGGAAACGACCCGGTAATCTCTGAAGAAAAAATCCGCGCCTACAAGCATTTTGCAAATAAAATATGGAATGCCGCCCGTTTTGTTGTTATGAATCTGGATGGATTTGACGCGGGAAAAACGCCGAAATTGGGTGTGGCGGATCGCCGCGCGTTACTCCAACTCAAGCGCCACGCGGCCGCGGTTACCGCGCACATAAATGCGTTTCGTTTCCATCGCGCTTCCGAACTGCAGTACCGCTATTTCTGGCACACATTTGCTGATAAAATTATAGAAGCGGCAAAGCCGCGCCTGCAAAGTGGAAACGCAGCCGAGCGCCGCGCGGCGCAATATATGCTTTGGACTATTCTTGCAACAAATCTTAAACTGCTGCATCCGTTTATGCCGTTTGTAACGGAGGCGGTGTGGAAATTGCTCCCGCATAAGCCAAAAACATTATTGCTCATTGAACCATGGCCGGTTCGCTGACGATTTCAAATACATTGTGGTCGTTATTCGGGGGCTTATTGCCCGCGCTTGTGTGGCTGTGGTTTTGGCTAAGGGAAGACCCGCACCCCGAGCCGCGAAAAATGCTGCTCTTGGTATTTTTTGGGGGTGCCGCGGCGGTCCCGTTTGCGCTTTTTTTTGAACGATTTGCGTTTCGCATCGGCGTGGCCTCCGGCCTTGTGCAGCCGGGCACCATCGGTGTCGGGCTCTTGGTTGTTTGGGCGTTTATTGAGGAATATCTCAAATATCTGGCCGCAAAAAAAATCGCGCTTGAGCGCAGAGTCTATGACGAGCCGGTGGACGCGATCATATATCTCATTACCGCAGCACTCGGATTTGCCGCGCTTGAGAACATGCTTTTTTTGCTGCGCGCGTTCGGCGAGACCGGCGTACTTTTGGGCATTACCACCACAAACTTGCGCTTTTTGGGCGCGACGCTTCTACACGTCATCGCGTCAAGCGTTATCGGTATTTCCGTTGCGTTCTCCTTTTTTCATACGACGTCGCGCACGCACAATCTCCGCGGCGGGTTATACACCGCAACCGCCTTGCACGCGCTCTTCAACATCTTTATTATGGAGAAAGGGGATGACGCGATATTTTTTATCTTCACACTGCTTTGGCTTGCGGCGCTTGTAGTTATTTTTTTCTTTGAACGGGTTAAAAGTCTGCAGATATAGGCGGATACACGGAGAAGTCGGGGAGAAATTATTTATAGAAATATTATATGATAGCAGAAAGAAGGTCATTTTTTGAGCGGCTAACCGGCAGCGTTCCTGCCGAATCCGGCCCCGGCCCGGAGGAGGAATCGTTTTATCAGCAGCCGCGCCGCGCCGTACCCGCGGAGCCGCAGGCAAGCGCCGCCGTTTCTGCGGCGGGAGCGGGGGAGGCGCATCTTGCCGCAAATCGCACGCGGCCGGATTGGCTGCAATCCGATGAAGAAGGACAGCTGACGGTTGATATGTTCCAAACGCCCGAGCACATTGTAATTCAGTCCACGGTTGCGGGGGTGGAGAAAGACCAGATTGATGTTGCGCTTACGCGCGATATGGTAACTATCCGCGGCAAGCGCGCGCCCATGTTTCGCGTCGGGCAGGACGATTATTTTAATCAGGAACTCTATTGGGGGGCGTTTGCGCGTTCCGTACTCCTTCCGCAAGAAATAGACACCGAGGCGGCGGAGGCAACGATGAAAAACGGACTGCTAACAATCAAAATGCCGAAGTTGGATAAGAACCGCGTGCAGAAAATTCGGGTAAGGGGGGAGTAATTTTAGACACCGTCGCGTCAAAAAACACCACCCGCGGCGTTAAGGCCGCGGGTGGTGTTTTGGTTAAGGTGCTCAGGGCCGGACTTGCACCGGCTACCTTCAGTTTTTCAGACTGACGCTCTACTACATGAGCTACCTGAGCGAAAACGATTCTTCATTCATGGAAAACGACAATGTCAAGATATAACAATACACTTCACTTTACCAAAATCTCATATTTTCACAAGAACAACAGTTTTGTTGCATAATATTCGTACGCAGAATCATGTGGTCACCCTACCACAGGAGGGGGTTTGATTCTACCGCACGCCTAACCCGCAAAAAGCAGCCTCATAGGAGGCTGCTTTCCACTTATTTTTTGTTGTGTTACTCCGCTACCTCAATTGTTCCGGCATGGCTTGTCTGGAGGTGGTTGTGATACCGCCATGTTCCGGCTTTAGCAAAGGTAAATGGCCACGATGCGCCCGAAGCAATTCCTTCGCAAGCATCAAACGCGGCGTTGTTAATGTTCGGGCAGTGTTCCGAGAGGGACGTGCCGTCATAGACGGTATGCGTGGGGTGTATGGCGGAAGCGGGCCACATCTGCCGGCCGGACTCGTTTTTAAACGTTACGGTTGCGCCTTTTGCTACCCGAAGCGCGGAGGGTGCATAGCCGTTGTTGGTATAGGTAATAGTGGCAGCGGCCATTGTGCCGGAATCTCCTGCTATTTCGGAGGAGTCCGGAGCCACCGCCTCACCAGACGGAGCGACTGCAGGCTCGCCTCTCAAAAACATAACGCCGACGATGATAATAACCAGCACGATAACCGCAGTAATAATTTTTCGCATAGCGCGTTTTGGTTAGAACCTATCTCAAAAATGCTTTCATCGCGAGATTGCAAAACTTCGAGCGAGACGCGGTCAAAAAAAACGAGTAATATACAGCGTATCTTGCGAGAT
>JACPCQ010000053.1 GCA_016179715.1 Parcubacteria group bacterium | reverse complement strand
CTTGCGTCGTTCTTTTTTGTTTTGATGAGGATTAGACAATCGAACTCGAGAAGGGGTCGGGGAAACGGGAGTTTCCCCGTGGCGGAAAACAGCGAGCGAAGCGAGCGCTAGAAACCGAAGGGTTTCTAGGGAGCGAATGAAATGAGCGACGAGTTCTAGCGAAGCGGATTCTCGCCACTCACACCAAAACCATAAGGTGTTTAATATTTGACTCATATTTTTAGATACAACAACGGGTTTCTGAAATTTAGACAACAGCCCCGCCCTATGATAGGGTAGCGGCAGAAGAAGTTTGGCGGTTTTAATCTGTTCTTTTTAAGGGGGCAGTCATGGAAATGACAGTAGTGGAGACAACAGAGGGATTAAAAACGATAGAAGTGACGGAAAAAATAGAATGGAATGAACGCAGACCCATACATGTGTTTTGCACGGCGCTGCTCTGCGTTGTTATAATGAGCTCCACTTTTGTTGCCGGAGTGCTCTTTGGGGGATTTTACGCGCTCCAAATGAAGGCTTTTGTTATTTTCTGTGTATTGGGCATAGGTGGTTTGTTTGTCCTTGCGGTTGGGACGCGCGAGTACGAAGCGGAGGACGGCAAACATTTTACTGTGCGGAGCCGAAAGGGCCAATTACTTGCTTGGAGCGTGAAAACGGTCATATGCAGACCGTTGCCGTTTCCCCCAGGATGCCGGGTGGGGCGCTAATGTGGGGTATAGGGCGCACATTGGCCAAAAAACAGGGTTGTCCTACGTCGGACAACCCTGTTTAATTTCTCTACTCTTTGATTTCTCTTTGTTCGCTGTACTTGCGGCGGGCGGGCAAGGCCCTTAAAACCCTTATTTTTCAATGGTCTTGGCGGTACTTGACAAGAATATATTAAGTATGCTATAATAAACACATAAGCTGATAAAAAGCACAGGCAGGAGGCAGGGAAGCAGGGTGGCAATTTCAAGCACTTGACAGACTGGCACAAGATATGATATAATGTGTGCATAATCAGGAAAGGAGGAGTTGACGGAAAAGGGGCACCAGAATCATTGACAATTTCATAGTAATAAAAAGAAGAGAGATGCGGCTTGCCCTGAGCCTATTGAATGGGCTTTCAGCGCCGTTATGCAAAAGCTGAAAAAAAGACGATTGCGCGCTTTCTCTTCTTTGTAAATGAAAGTACCCAGTCGTCTTTTTTGTTTACACTGAACTTGTTGAAGTGTTTACACTGAGTCCGTCGAATTGTTTACACTGAGCCTGCCGAAGTGGTAAAAGAGTATTGAAGAGCCAGTGAGAGACCAAAGTTATTATACCTTGCTCAAAACCTACTCTTCAGTACTCTCTTACCAAGATGTAGGAGAGCTGTTCTTTTCACCGCTCCCATAGCGGAGCAAAAAGAAGGGGAAGAAGATGAAGAAGGTGTGGAACGAAGCGGGAATTCTCTTTCCTCTTGTGGTCACGGAGATGGGTTTCATCGCCATCGGGGCGATGATGGTGATGTGGCCATGAGTTTTTTCGGGAGCGCATGCAACGTGCATCGCGCTCCCAACCACTCGCGAGATGTGTATCTCGCCTGATGAGCTTGAAAAAGCGAAAGTGGAAGTTCTTTGAACCAATCATATAGTCATATCGCACGGAATCCATTTTCCATTTCCTTTCCTTTTTCCGTGAATCTGTCTTGCGGGAAACGACATGGTTATCAGCATAAAACATTCTAACATTCTGCAGAATGTTAGAATGTCATAAAACTGTTTGTTGATGGCCAGCTCGTTTCCCGCAAGTGTAATTCGCTTCGGCGATTGAGAATGCGGGGAAAAGGTAATTCGCTTTGGCGAATGAGGAAACGCCTGTCTGGTATGGTGCCAGGCAGGCAAGGAAAACTTTTTGCCCGCGCGAGGAATCGCTGCGGGCGGAAGGAGAGAGGATGGCTTCTTACTACAGATTCGCCGTTTTGGACCCGCGGCCGACAGCAACCGAGGCCAACGACAAGGTGTTCGCGTCGGGCCCCGTGCTCGGCGTGGAGGTGACGACCCCCGCGCTTGCAGCGCGGTGCGGGTTGGGGAACATTGATCCCCAGCACACCGATGGAGGAGACGCGAGCCGCGCCGCCATCGAGGTCGCGCGCGAGTGCGAGCTCCCGCCCCGTGATGCGGTGCTTGCCACCGTGCGTGCCGACCTGGATTCGGTCGGCGCGATGGCGATTATTTCCCTACGGCGAGATCTCGCCGAGAGGGACAGGGCGGTCGAGAACGAGGGCGGAGAGGCCCTCGCCGACGGCTATACGCAGGACGGGAGAAACGTCCTGCGGTGGCTCATCAGCCGCGGCGAATTTGCTTCGAGGGTGGCGCTGGTTGCCACCTCGGACAAGTTCGCGCGGGGCGGCTGGCCTGGCCGCCGTCCGCTTCCGACCAGGGAAAGCCCCTGGGACGAGGCGACGGCGACGGCCGAGTCGTCGCGTCCGCTCGCGGTCATTGCCGCGGCGGTCATGGACTTCAAGGTCCCCTTGGCCGATCGCGTCGCCACGATGGAGCAGTGGTTGCTCCATGGCGACGAGCCGGCCCGCTACCGCGAGGCGGTAGAGGCGGAGCGGTCCGACCTAATCACTGCCCTGGAAACGGGGCAGATCAAGGTCCAGCTCGCCGCCGGCGAGCGGATAGCGGTCGTAGAGAGCACGCACCGGGCGGCGACGTCCGTGGGCTATAGCCGGGCCCCGGTCGTTGTTGCTCTGAATCCGGAGTTCCGGTTTCAGGGTGGCGAGTCGCTCCGAAAGTTCACGATCTGCGCCTTCGAGGCCGGCAAGTTCGCGGACATCAAGTCCGCCCTGGCCGAGCTTGCGGTGCTCGAGCCCGGCTGGGGCGGTTCGCCGACAATCGGCGGATCGCCACAGGGTGTCTCGTCCACTTTGACGACCGACAAGGTCGTTGAGGTGGTTGCGAGGAATCTCCGATAGCTTCCGCGTCCAACCCCATGACGATATAAACTGGGGCCGTAATACTGCGGGGAGGTTCCGCAGCGCTTGGAAGCAAAACCAGGCGGACATTAAAAATTGCAAAAGTTGTGGGAGCGCGTGCTACGCACCGCTCCCACCCTTACCCGAGTTCCGAAACCAATGGCGTTTCGGGGTTCGGAGGAGGGAAGTTCTTTGAATCAATCATATTAGTCATACGCATGGAGTCCGTTCTCCCTGTCTTTTTCTGTGACAGCATACTCCAATCACCACTTCAGTGCTTACATTAGTAAACACTGAAGTGGTGATTGGAGAATCTTCACGTTCTTGGCTTTAGAGCTCCGGCACGCACAGACGTGTTTGGAGCGCGAGGAAAAGAGATGGAAAAG
>JACPCQ010000052.1 GCA_016179715.1 Parcubacteria group bacterium | reverse complement strand
ACAATAAGCTCAATGAGGGTAAACCCCCACACCTTTCGGCGCATAGCATCGTTTTGCCCTTTTCGTGCGGGCACAATACCGTTGGAGTACCCTGCCGTCTGTTCGTTCTGCGGCACATCGCGTGTCCGATGCAAAACAATGCGCCGAAAGGTGTGGGGGTAAACCCCGCGGTACAGCACTTTTTGTTTTATTGCAGACCTTCGCATACTCTCTTTTTTACAGTATATCGCACATGCGGTATTTTAGAAAAAAAGGCGAAAATACCAATCAACCGCACGCTCGCCAACAAAAAACGCTGCAAGCGCTCCCGCCGCAAGAAACGGGCCGAACGGAAGGCGGCTTGCAAGCGAATATTTTCCTTTGAGGCGTCGCGGAACAGAAAAGATGAGAAGAAAAACCCCGACCACCGCGCCGGTCCAAAATGAAAAGAGGAACGCGGTAATACCCAGCGGCCAGCCCAGCCACCACCCGATACCAAGCGCCAATTTGGCGTCTCCAAATCCCATCCAGCGGCCGCGAGAGACAAACCACAGCAGCGCAAAGAAGGCAAAAAGGCCGATACCGACCGCCAGATTTTCTCCTGCCAATTTTCCACCCCCAAACGCACTCCAATTTTTCAGCCTCCAGACAACAGAAAACAGCGCAAGGACAATAAACGGATATGCCAATTGATTCGGGATAATCTGATGACGGATGTCATAAATAGAAATCGCGATAAGCAAACTTGCCATTGCCGCAACAAATAAAAAACTTATAATTGTTTGAAAATTGAAAATTGAAAATTGAAAATTCTGTTGAATTCGCAACCATATAAATAAAAAAACGAGGCCGGTTGCGAATTCAACAGCGGGATATTGCCACGAGATACGCGAGCCGCAATGCCCGCAATGCCCGCGAAAAATAAAAAAACTGACGAGCGGAATCAGCTCCGGCCAATGGAGCCGTCTTTTGCACGAAAGACACCGCGACCCTCCCGAAACGACAGACTCCCCGGTCCCCAGACGTATGACAAGCACATTCAGAAAGCTCCCGATAACAACGCCGAAAATAAACCAAAATGTTCCGATAAACATAATCTTATTGTACCCCAGCGCGATACAAACAAACACCCCATTTCAAGGGTGTTTGTTATCTTTCTTTACCAGACAAAATTGCTATCCGTTCCGCCTGAACTAGGGCACGACATCATAGCAGTACCGTCCGGACGTTGCTCCCGCGCAGTCATTTGCATCAGCTCCCGTTATGAGTGACCCTGCGGCATCTCGGTCATTAGAAAGCGCGGGGCCTCCAGTATCCTCAAGATTTGTTCCGAGATGGTAATACAGACATATTGCACCCGCACATTCGTTTGCTGTCACCACGCCCCCCGTTACATTTGAGTACGCCCTGTATGGATATTGCACCGACGTTCCACTCGGGTCAAACGGCACCGCCGACATAAAAGTCGGAGCAAGCGCGGTATAAATATTATCCGGGTATTCTCCGTTGTCGTCAAAGTACAGCTCCAGGCCGACTTGAATCTGTTTAATGTCCGCAACGCGACGCGCATCCCGCGACTTCCGGCGCGCGTTATTGAGAGAAGCCACGACTTCCGGCGCGCGTTATTGAGAGAAGCCAAAACTATGGAAGAGAGGATGCCAATGATCGCGATAACGACCAAAAGTTCAATGAGCGTAAAACCTTTGTTTTTTTTGAATATCTTCATCAATAGTGACAATTACGTTTTCAGCGACCTTTTGAGTTCTAATTATGAGAAATAAGGCCTAGAATCATTATAGCAATTTATCGCGCAAAGAATAGAAGTGGTTGTGGATAAGTTCTCCGGAAAAGATACGCGTCAAAGAGATGACAAAAGATTAAATAGAGGTGGAAATACTATAAATAGGAACAAATATGGCGGCAACCAACAACCCCACACCAAGTCCAAGGACGATAATAAGCATGGGCTCAATCAAGCTCACCAAGCTCTTCACTGTATTTTCTACCTCGCGCGTATAGAAAATTGCAAGGTTTTTAAGCATAAAGTCCAGCTTTCCGGTCTCCTCTCCGATACGCACCATCTGGGAAAAAAGCGGGGGGATTTCCGGATGGCGCGCAAACGCTTCCGAGAATGCACTGCCCGACTTCACCGCGCTCAATACGTCAATAATAACCCCGCGATATACGGCATTTCCGATAACGTCCGAAGCAATCTCAAGCGAACGTACCGCCGATACCCCTCCGGAAAGCAGCGTCTGCAGGTTATCTGCAAGGCGGGATACGTACAGCTGCTTGTATAATTTTCCAAAGTAGGGAATGGCAAGTTGTATGTGACCGAGCGTTGCGCGTCCGGACTCGGTGCTTACATAACGCCAGAGAAATACGCCGCCGATTGCCAACAGCACAAGCAAAAAGATGCCGGCCTGACGCAGGAAGTCGCTTAACCCGATGATCATGCGCGTGTAAAACGGAAGCGCTTGGCCGGTCTCGGTCAAAATAGTGCTCAAGCGCGGTATGACCACCACCATCATCAGCGTCATCACCGCCGCAAATGCCGTTAAGATAAAGGCGGGGTATACCAGCGCTCCCTTCGCGCGCGAAGTCAGTTCATAGCTGCGTTCAAGATAATCGGCAAGAAACAGAAAAACTTCTTCCAGCTTACCCGATTCTTCCCCCGAACGAATCATGTTGACGTAAAATTTTGAGAATGCTTTGGGATGACGCGCCATGGCCTGCGAAAGCGAACTGCCGCCCTGTATATCCTGCAAAATCTCCTGCATGCTTTCCTGCAATAACTCGTTTTCCGTCTCTGTAGCAAGTACTTTCAGCGCATCTACCACCGGCACTTTTGCCTCAAACAACGTGGCAAGCTGGCGCGAGAGAATCACCACATCACGCGACTTTACCGACCGAAACCAGGAAAACCGCAATGCAAACACGCCCCCCTTTTCCTTGGCGGGCTCTAAAGAAACAATAATTAAATTCCGCCGCTGGAGCGCGCCGATAGCAAGCTCAACCGACGCGGCTTCTATGCTTCCGTTCTGTGCCTCCCCCGCAGGAGTTCGCGCGACATAGTGATATAACATGCGAAAAAAATAATGAGCGTCAGCGAATATAATTTTTGCGTTATCCTCTCAACAGTGTCTGCAGTTCGTGCGGGTTAAACGAATGCGCCGTTGCCGCTTCCATCGTTATTTCTCCCTGCCTAACCAAATCCACCAAAGTTTGGTTCAAGCTGATCATCCCTTCCTCCGAGCTAGTTTCAATAACGAGATTGATCTCGTGTACCTTGTTTTCACGGATAAGATTGCGTACTGCGGTGTTGGCAATAAGGAGTTCGTATGCCGGAAGCAGTCCCCCCGACACCCGCGGGACCAGTCGCTGTGAAAAAATTCCCAATAGCGTATTTGCGAGCTGCAGGCGAATCTGATTTTGCTGTTCTGCTGAAAAGCTGTCAATAATGCGATCAATGGTTTGCGCCGCGTTATTTGTGTGCAGTGAGGAAAACACCAGATGCCCGGTCTCGGCTGCAGTAACCGCAGCGGCAACGGTTTCGCGATCCCGCATCTCGCCCACCATCGCAACATTGACATCTTCACGAAACATAGACCGAAGCGCGGTACGAAAGTCGGCCGTATCAAATCCTACGGCCCGTTGGTCAATAATACTTTTATCCTGAACAAAAAAATATTCAATCGGGTCTTCAATCGTAATAATATGTTCGGCGCGTTCATGGTTGATAATATCAACCATCGCGGCAAGCGAGGTTGATTTTCCGTGTCCGGTAGGCCCCACTACAAGAAAAAATCCCTGTTCCCTCCGCGCAAAATCCGCCAAAACATCCGGCAGAAGCAATTCCTGCAGATTTTTGATGCGCGCGGGAATAAGACGAAGCGCCGCACCGACAAACCCGCGTTGATAAAATATATTAACGCGAAACCGCGCCTGGTCGGCAAATGTATAAGAAAAATCCACCTCATGCTGCACGCGAAACTTTTTTTGGCTTTCTGTGCTTAACATGGCCATTACCAACCCCTCGGTATCTGCGGGGGTCAGCACCGGCTTTTTAGCAAGAGGCGTCAGCACTCCGGCAATGCGCAGCGTCGGATGCCTCCCAACAGAAAGATGTAGGTCGGAGGCCTGCTCTTTTGCCACGGTAAGCAGCAGCTCTTCAAGTTCTTTTTTGTAGTCGTCCACAATATAACTTCTCCACGTGTCATGACGCAGAAGCGTCATTTTTCGTATTGCCTAATATCGCCTGAACACGCTGGACAATTTCCGTCGGCGTAAATTGCGCTTTTACAATATAATCGTCAGCGCCAAGACGCAGACCGCGATCCACGTCTTCTTTCTGCCCAAGATTTGTCAGCATGATAATTTTTGCGCGCGGCGACAGCTGCTCTTTTTTGACAATACGCAGCAGTTCAAAACCATCTAAGTGCGGCATAACAATATCTAAGAGCATGACATCCGGCTTCAGTCCGGCACGCAGTTTTTCAAGCGCTTCTTCTCCGCCTTTCGCCACCTCAATCGCAAATCCCGATTCCTGAAACTTCAGCACATACATATCCAGCAGAAACTCATCGTCGTCCACTATAAAAACAATTTTTTTGCTCACGTCTTCCATATGCATGCACTGTTAAACATATAATTTATCCTCGTCACTTCTTCGCCTGCGCCATTGCCGTCAACCGGACAGCACCGGCAAATCCCCGTAGGAAACGCGCAATCACGCGCTCTTTCTCTGCGCGGCAAAATATCTTTCCGCCGCGACCCGCGCCGTACTTAATAAGATTCTTTTCGCTGACGCATGTTTGCATATTGTTTATTTTTGGTGTTTACCCTCGCACGTTTCTCTTTTCCTCAATTATATCACGTTTTGTGTTACCGCCTCTAATTCTTTCAGCCCAATAATTCCACGCAATACTTTCATTATACCATCCTGGCGCAGCG
>JACPCQ010000051.1 GCA_016179715.1 Parcubacteria group bacterium | reverse complement strand
GCGCGCCGCCGGACAAGAAACCTTAGGCGCAAGCAGACAACAAAGACGCTGACAAAACAATTCAAGAAATTGCTTGATTCCGGCAAAGGCACGGAGGCGCAGGCACTGCTCCCAAGCATCTACAAGGCGCTTGATAAAGCGGCGGCGCGAAATGTCATACGCAAAAACACCGCCTCACGGAAAAAGTCGCGCCTTGGCCGCCTTGCGGCAAGGAAAAAAAGCGCATGAAGCTCCCCGCGCTCATGCGCGGGGTATCTGGAGCTTCACCCCGCCAATGGCGGGGTTTATTAAATCCCTACCGCCTCATCCCCGTGCTTACGCACGGGGTATTCGGCGGGGATTTAATAAGCCGCCGGCAAGTTTTATTAGCAGGAACGAGCGGGGGCACAGAGAGAAAAAACCAGACGCTCAAGCCCTGCGAGTATCGCGCGTTCCGTTACCCTTGTTTCTTGCCAAAGCGCAATACAGTATTCCGTCCATCGGCATAACTCCTTCTCTTCAATGCCTGAAATCGCTTCAAGCGTTTTTTTTGCGGCAAACGGATGCAGATTGCTTTTCTCCGCCGCTTCTGCAAGCGAAAAGCGTCCGCTAAGACGTTTCAGCAACAAAGCATTGGTCAGCTGACGCACAAAGCGCCAAAAAATTTCTTCTTCGCCGACCCCTTCGGCACGAAGCTCTTCAAGCGCAATCCACGCCGCATGCGTCCTGCGGGCAAAAAAGGCGTTCGGGAAGGAAAAGCGATCTGCTTGCGCGGCGGTATTCTCTTCGTCATAAGGCATTCCCAGCGCACGCAGCTCAATGGTATTCGCAATGCCCCAGAGATCTCCGCCGTAGCGACGCGCGAGCTGGTCCGCCTCACCTGAAGCAAGACGAACTCCGCGCGAGATTGCCGCGTTCTCCACCCAGCCGCGAAGACGCGCGCCGGTAAGCGCCGTAAAATGCTGGGCCTTTGTCGCAAGCGCCGTAACATCTTTCGCCAGAGCCGGGCTTACTTCCCCCTCCCACAACAACACAACATGCTTGCTCCGGTCACTGCATGCGAGCGCCTCCTGCGCCTCCTTTCCGGAAAGGCCGTCTTCCAGCACATTTTCGCAGATAATAATATGCTTCGGGTCAAAAAGCGAAGCGCTTTGGCAAAGCTCTTCCAGGCGCGGACCGGAACACTCCTGACCAGACAACATAGTCACCAGCGCCCCTCCTGTTTTTTGCAGCAACGCTGCCCTGATTTCCCGCAACTTTGCGCGGCTGCGAAATGTATCGGCGCCGTAGAGAAAATATAACATCAGATATACATTTTACCCATAACACGCCTCACCTTCTCCACCACTTCACCCGGAGTAAAGTTTGCCTTAATCAAAAACTCTTCGGCCCCAAGCCTCCGCGCGCGTTCCACGTCCTCACGCTGGCCAAGATTACTCAAAATAATAACCGGGGTGTGTGTGGTATCCTTTTGCTTTTTTAGGCGCTCAAGCACCTCGAAACCATTCATTCCGGGAAGAACAAGGTCAAGTAAAATAACTTTCGGCGTGAATTTGTGCAGCAATGCAAATCCCGTTTGACGTGTCTGCTCCATAAACAATTATCGGTCTGTAAAATGCCTGATATTTGCCTAAACGCTATTTTCCATTGCGCAGGAAAGCGCTGATAACTAGGTTGTTAGGTTATTGGCTTATTAGGTTGTCGGGTCATTACACGATGTAACTATTCTTAATCTTAGTTTAACATACCACAACATCCTCTTCGAGCCTGTGCTGCGCGAAGACTTCCGTCGACGCCGACCTGCACATGCTTAAAGTTGCTCAATAAATTCTTCATATACGATTTCCTTCTTTGGAATCGACTCGCGCGACCGCGGCAATATTATAGAAACCGCGGTGCCCTCGCCTTCTTTTGATACGATGGTTACGTCTCCTCCATGATTGATAAGAATATTCTTGGCAAGAAAGAGTCCGAGCCCGCTGCCGCTTGTCTGCATGCGCACAACATTTGAAGCGCGAAAAAATTTCGTGAAAAGACGCTTGCGGTCCTGTTCCGGTATGCCTACTCCCGTATCGGCAACGCGAATCTCCACCGTATCTCGTTCAACGGAAACAGACGCGGTAATTATCCCCCTTGCCGGAGTATAATGAATGGCGTTTTCAAGGATATTTGCAACGGCAAGACGCAGTTTTTCCTTATCAAAAGTCAGCATGATTTTTGCCGGCGGCAGTGAAACGTGCAGCTGCAGCTGTTTACGCTCCCGTTCAAGACGCGTATCCGCGATGAGCCCGCGCAAAAATTCCACGATATCGTGCTCCGCGAACGCATAGCCGAATCTGCCCTCCTCAATGCGCGAAACATCCAAAAGATCATTGACCAGACGAATCATGTTTTCATTTGCGTCATATCCTTGGCGCAATGTCTCCCACCCCCTTGTCTCAATCTTTCCAAAATCCCCTTCCAAGAGCGAGCCCATCGCCCACTTTACCGCCGAGAGGGGTGTACGCAATTGATGGGCGGCGATGTTGATAAATTCCGTTTTCAAACGGGCAATGAATTTCTCCCGCGTGATATCGGTAAGTATTTTCAGATAATTGGTAATCTCTCCGGCTTCCCCGGTAATGGGTACCGTGGTTACGCGCAGATACCGTTCTGTCGGCCGCTCAAGTTTTACATCCACCGTGCGCGGACCAAGAAAAGGCGTTTCCTCCGCTCTTTCTTTTTCATCATCACTGAAAAAAAGAAGCGCGACAGAACGTGTATCCGGATCCTGTAACCAAGAAAACGCGACGGGGCGAGCCGATGCGTCGCGGTACGAGATATTCAAAAGCCGTTCACCGGCAGGGTTCATCATAAGGACGCGAAAATGACGGTCGTACTCCACGACGCCGGTCGTGAGATTGGAAAGCACCGCCGACACGTGCCCGCGTTCTTTTTCCACCTCACCCGAAAATTGCATGATACTGCGCGTCGCCCGGCCCACAACTGCGACCAGCAGAAGCACAACGGCCGAAAAGATGCCGCCCAGAGCGACGGCACGGTTACGCGCGGCAAACGCCCGCGCGGCCGGCTGTTCAACAAACACCCCCCAGCCAAAAGACGGCAGGGAAATTCCCACGCCAAAAATCTGCGTATTGTTTTCGTCGCGATACTGTGCGCTGACCGACATACGGCTGTTTTCCGACAAGCGTGTTTGTTCCCGCAGCAAAAGCACGAGCGGATGCTCGCGTAACTGTTCCCCGCGCAAAACGATGGACGGGTCCGGGTCCCCAATCAGACGGCCGTCCCGACCCGTTATAAAAACACGCAGACCGCTCTCCTGCAAAATCGCCGCTAAAAGATCCCAGATCGGACGCAAACTTAATTGCGCGGCAACAACTCCGGCAACGCGCCCGTCAAGCCCGTAAACCGGCTTGACAATAACGCTCGACGGCTCACCGGAAAAGAAAAACACCGAGCTGATATAGCGCTCGCCCAAAAGACCGGCGCGTATGCCGTCCTCTCTTGCCCACCCTTGCTCGTCTCCATCTTCCCGGCCCAGGCGATCGATCCGAAAACGTTCCGTTCCTTCAGCATCAAAAAAAGTAACGCCTTGAAAATCAGCGCTTTCCCTCAAAAATACCTCCGCTTCCTGACGCGCGCGCGTGATATCGCTTCCGACTCTATGCGCAAAGCTCTCTACCCGCATCTCATCAAACGCAAAAAGTTGTTCTATGGAGGAGCGGGCATGTTGCGCAGTTGTGCGCTGCAGTGCCGTTACGTCCTCCTTGGCGCGCCGCAGTGAGGGCACCAGCCAGATCCCGTTTGCCGCAAGAAACGCAGCAAGCACGCCGCCAATCAACAGGACAAAAAAACGGTTGGAAAAAACACTTTTCCTGCGGGGGGGCGTTCTGCTGATGTAATTTTTTTCTTGAAAAGCGCGCTTTATCATGTTTCGGGAAGTCCCTGCTCGTTTTATTACCGCGCTACAGGAATAATATAGTGAGCCTTCTCTAAGAACAAACGGGAAAGCGACACGCCGATCTCTTGCGCGGTCGCGAGGTTTACCGCAAGTTCAAATTGCCTCGGCAGCTCTACGGGAAGCGCCGCCACACGCGTTCCGGAAAGTATGCGCGCGGCCAGGCGCGCGCCCTGTACGCCAAGCTCAAAGTAATTTGCTCCGTAGGAAAGAAGCGCTCCGCCATCCGTGTCGTTGCGGTTCGTGCCCGCAAGAGGAACCCGCTTTTCGCGCGCAAGGTCCAGAAGGAACGGGAGCCGCGCGGCATTAATGCCGTCTGTGGAGCGCAGAATGCCGTCCCCCGCGCGAAAAACAAAGTCTGCAAAAAAATGATCAAACTCGGCGGCGTCGCGAACTTCGTATTCCACGAGCTCCACCCCCACAATGCGGGAAACTTCCCTTACGCGCCGAAGCCCCGCAGTACGGGCGTTTCCGTATACAAAGATGACGCGCTCAAGCGACGGCACGGCCTCTTTGAAAAGCTCAAGCCGCTTGCCGCTTACCGTTTCGTTTGCCGGCGATACGCCGGTGATATTTTCTGACGGCGAGGGCGCATTTGTGACAATGCCGTTCCCCACCGGGTCGGAAACGACAAGAAAGATTACCGGCAAAGCCCGTTTTTTCTCTCTGGTCACCTCCTGCGCGGCAAGCGTCGGTTCTATTCCGATAGTTACCAATAATGACGCGCCTTCTTCAATAAAACGCTCTGCAGCCTCGCGCGCATCGGGCGCGCCGACTGCAACAGGTTCGTAGCGAAAGGAAATCTGCGCCCCGTCACGGTATCCCAATTTTTCAAGTCCCGCACGCAATCCCTCCCAGGCCGGATCCAACGCAGAGCCGGTGTTGATAACGCCGACAATCGGCAAACGGCTCCCGGAGGATGCGCGCTTTGTGTACATAACGAGTCCTCCATAAATTATAATT
>JACPCQ010000050.1 GCA_016179715.1 Parcubacteria group bacterium | reverse complement strand
GGTTATGAAGAAACCGTTGCCAAAAATCTGCGGCAGCGCATTGAATCGCTGGGAATGGAAGATAAGATTTTCAACGTGCTTGTTCCGGTAGAAAAAAAGATTCGCATTAAAGGAGGCAAGCGCAGGTCAATAGAGGAGCGCATATATCCGGGGTATGTGTTGGTTGAGATGGTTGTGACCGATGACTCTTGGTATGTGGTGCGCAATACTCCAAGAGTAACCGGCTTTGTGGGGTCGGGCACGACTCCAACGCCGCTTTCCCGCGAGGAGGTGGAAATATTGTTCGTGCGCATGCGGGGTGGGGAGCCGAAGTTCCAAGTTGATCTGCGCGCGGGAGACGGTGTGCGTATTACCGACGGGCCGTTCAAGGAGCATGAAGGCAAGGTAAGCGAGGTGGATAACGAGCGCGGTAGAATAAAAGTGCTCGTTTCTATCTTCGGGCGCGAGACGCCGGTGGACTTGGATTTTTTGCAGGTGGAAAAACTTTAAGAGTAATCACGAACATACGAATCTAGTCTAAACTCTAAATTCTAAACCATAAATTCTAAACAAACTCTAATTTTCCAAATAATAAATCACAAACGCGTTTTGAATTTAAAGCATTAGAATTTAAAATTTGTTTAGGATTTAGATATTAGGATTTGGCGGTTTAAGTTAACTCTTTATCTATTCGCGAATAGTATCATGGCAAAA
This sequence comes from Parcubacteria group bacterium, assembly GCA_016179715.1. GTDB lineage: Bacteria > Patescibacteriota > Minisyncoccia > JACPCQ01 > JACPCQ01 > JACPCQ01. Next base: position 2,949 of record JACPCQ010000050.1, on the reverse strand, counting down.
CCAATTAAGACAATTATTAAACTACAGATACCGGCCGGAAAAGCGACGCCGGCTCCTCCGGTTGGCCCGGCGCTTGGGCAACACGGCGTGAATATCGGCGACTTCGTGAATAAGTTCAACGAAGCGACGCGCGAGAAGGGGGGCGATATTATTCCCGTGGAAATTACGGTTTTTGAAGATCGCACGTTTGACTTTGTGATGAAGACACCGCCGGCCTCCGATCTTCTGCGCAAGGCCGCCGGAATAGAAAAAGGGTCCGGAAGCCCGCTTACTAAAAAAGTCGGAAAAGTGACACGCAAGCAAGTGGAGGAGATAGCAGAGCGGAAAATGCAGGACTTGAACGCAAACAATCTCGCTGGAGCGGTAAATATTATTATGGGCACTGCGCGGTCTTTAGGAATTGAGGTGGAGGGGTAAAGAGGGGTAAATCTGTATATAATCCGTAATTACTCGATCATCTTACACCATGTTTTTTTGGAAGATGCGCCTTATCGCGGCTCTGCTTTTGCTGCTCGGCATTGCCGCCGGTTATTTTGATGCGGGAGGTCTTGGAAATCGCTTCTCTTATCATCTGGGGCTTGATTTGGCGGGAGGCACACATCTGGTGTACCGCGCCGACACATCCGCATTGCCGGATGGACAGACGACGGAAGCAATGGAGGGACTGCGCGACACCATTGAACGCAGGGTGAATTTTTTTGGTGTGACCGAACCGGTGGTGCAAGCACAGCAAAGCGGGGATGAGGACCGGCTTATTGTGGAACTCGCCGGAGTAACCGATATTGACCAGGCAGTTGCGCTTATCGGGCAAACTCCGTTTTTGGAATTTCGCGTTGATCGTCCGGAGGAAGAGCGCAGAGCATTGGAAGAAGCGCTGCAGTCCCCGGAGACTGCGAGCGGCGTAACGGCGGATCAGCTTTTTGAACAAACTCCGCTCACGGGAAGATTTTTGAAACGCGCCTCTTTGCAGTTTGACAACACAACGGGGTTGCAGCCGGCAGTCGCGTTGGAGTTTAACGAAGACGGGAAAAAATTACTTGCGGACATCACGCAGGAACACTTGAAAGAACGCCTCGCAATCTATCTTGATGGTATTCCGATTCAGGTTGCGGTGGTGCAGGATGTCATCACTTCGGGGAACGCACAGATTACCGGTACATTCAGTGCCAAGGAGGCGCGTGATTTGGTGCGTGCACTCAATTCCGGGGCGTTACCGCTCCCGATAGAGCTTATTGCGCAACAGCGCGTGGGCGCCGCGCTGGGGGCTGACGCGCTTTCGCGCGGAATCCGTGCGGGGTTTTACGGTATTCTGGCGATAATGATTTTTCTTCTGCTCTGGTATCGTGTGCCGGGAGTGCTTGCGGTGCTTGCGCTGGGTATCTACGGCGTTTTAATCTTGGCGCTTTTTAAATTTATTCCCGTCACGCTGACTGCCGCCGGTATTGCCGGATTTATTCTCTCTATCGGAATGGCGGTGGACGCGAATATTCTTATCTTTGAACGCATGAAGGAGGAATTGCGCGACGGGAAGATGGCGCTTATCGCAACGCGCGAGGGATTTTTTCGCGCCTGGCCTTCTATCCGCGATTCAAACATAACAAGTCTCATCAGTGCCGCTATTCTGTTCCAGTTTGGCACGAGTATCGTGCGCGGGTTTGCGCTGACACTTGGTCTGGGTATTTTAGTGAGTATGTTTTCTGCGATTACGGCAACGCGCACATTTCTTTTTGCGCTTGGCGCGCGCGAACGTCACGGCGTACTTTGGTTGAGCCGTAGGCCGGTAGAGGCGGCCTCAACAGCGAAGACTTTGTAACCATGTCAATTATTCACTATCGCCATATTGCATATTGGGCTTCCGGATTGCTGGTATGTGCAAGCATTATCGCTATTGCAGTTTGGGGACTGCGTCTAGGGATTGATTTTACAGGAGGCGCTCTTTTGGAAATCAGCTATGCAGAGGAGCGGCCTTCCATTTCTGCCATACAGCAGACGCTTTCCTCCGTTGGATTGAAAACAGCACAAATACAGCTTTCCGGGGAAAAGAATCTGCTCATACGCACAAAAGACCTCTCGGAGAAAGAACGCCGTGCGACACTCTCGGCTTTACAAAATATCGGCGGAAACCCTGAAGAACTCCGCTTTGACTCCATTGGCCCCACTATCGGAAAAGAATTGCGTAAAAAATCTCTTACGGCAATTGTGCTGGTCGTGTTCATGATCGTGCTTTATATGACTTGGGCTTTTCGCAAGGTGTCAAAGCCGCTTGCTTCGTGGTGTTACGGCGTTATTGCCATTGCTGCGCTCTTGCATGATGTGATTATCCCCACGGGTATTTTTGCCGCGCTTGGCTATTTTTGGGGGGTTTGTTTTCGGCCCCGTTTCCACCCGTTATTTAAGTTTGGCGCTCTTGCTGGGAATCTTTTTTGGAACGTATTCCTCAATTTTTATCGCAAGCCCCTTGCTCGTAAGCTGGAATCTCTGGCGGGAGAAAAAACTTGCCGGCAATTGACAAAAATAGCATGATATGCTAGTACTAAAAATAGTTTAGGAATAGTACTTTCACACGGCTACTTGCCTGCCTCGTAGTGAGCCTTACTCTACTACTGGGGCACAACCACCGCAGCTTAACTGAAAACGCCAACAACATACTCATGATGCTTTTATGCGTCTTGGCATAAAAGCGCGGGAGAAAGGAAAGGAAATGAAAACGCTTTGGGGATGGAGCACTGGAATTTTTGTTCTTCAAATAATGGTGAGTGGTGTCACCCATTTATTGGGAGGCAATCCCGGAACAGTTGCGTTCGTCGCGGCCATTGCCCCTCTCTTTGCCGTTCTCTTTATTGCGGCTTTGATGATATGTGCATCGTTCACTAGGGATTCCGGGTCCTTTTCCGCAACTGCTTTCCGCGTGCTTGTTGCGTTTGTCACAATTAGCGCCGCATGTGCTGC
>JACPCQ010000063.1 GCA_016179715.1 Parcubacteria group bacterium | reverse complement strand
GAAAGGAGGTTGAGACGGGGGCAGAATTTTCTCTGCCCCTTTTCTATTTCTATTCCGGTCGGGTTTTGTTATAGTGTAAATTGTAAACGTCTCTATGCTCATGTTGCAGAAAACAGTACCCTATTTTATCTTGTTTATTTTTGGATTATTTTTTGTATTGCCATCCGTTTCTCTCGGACAGCGCTTTGGCACCCCCGATTTTTCGGAAAGAACAGGCGGCTCGGAGGCTCCAAACAGGACGGGGGTAACGGAGCCGGGCCGAACCGGCGGTCCGGATATCTGCAACCCCACCCGACAGTTTTGCAACCCGATTCAGTCGCAGAACTTTACTGATTTAATTACGCGCGTGGCGGGAATTGTCGCCGGGCTGGGCATTCCGGTTGTCGCGGTGGTGCTGGTGTATGGGGGGTTCTTGTTTGTTTCCGCGCGCGGAAACGAACAGAAGCTTGGCGAGGCAAAGCAGGCGTTTTATTGGGCAATCATCGGTGCGGTGCTTGTCTTGGGCGCGTTTGTGATTGCCGTTGCGCTCAAAAACTTTGCCGCGGGCCTGGGATAGGGCTTTGTCGCGGGAACATAACCCTTGCTTGACGCGGCAGGGTGGAGGCAGTAAGCTGTAATACAAATTATTACTTCTCATACCTGTATTTTTTATGCGTACTATTGTAAACATATCCTTGCCACAGCACTTGACCCGCGAAGTGGAGAAACGTGTGCGGAGGGGCGACTTTGCGACCAAGAGCGAATTTTTCCGCCAGATTCTGCGGCACTGGCTTGAGGAGGAAGAAATTGTTCGGGAAATAACGGTTTCCCGTAACGCAATCAAGAGCGGAAAGGGGAAAACTCTGCGCTCGCTTAAAGACTTGCGGTAGAGCCATGCGCATTCTTTACTCAAAGAAATTTGAGAAGACCTATCGCGGTCTTACTCCGCGGGTGAAAATGCTTGCGGAAAAAAAAGAACGCATTTTTCGTAAAAATCCTTTTGACGCGCGCCTAAAAACACACAAGCTTTCCGGACCGCTCAACCAATACTGGTCTTTTGCCATTGACCGTCGGCACCGCATCATTTTTCTTTTTGCCGGAGACGAGACGGTGTGGTTTTTATATGTAGGCAACCACTCAATCTACCGGTAATATAGTAAGGATTATGCAACAGACCGTAATACATATCCCCGCCGAAGTACGGCAGATACTTTCTGCCTTGACGGAAGCTGAATTTTCCGCGCATTTGGTTGGCGGGTGCGTGCGAGATTTATTGTGCGGCATTGTCCCAAAGGATTGGGATGTCGCAACCTCTGCCGCGCCCGAGGACATCCAGCGCATCTTCCCCGACAGTTTTTATGAAAATGACTTCGGCACGGTTGGGGTAAAAACGGGCGCAAGGGAGCCGGCGCTTGCTGTTGTTGAAGTAACGCCTTATCGGGTTGAAACAACGTACTCGGACAAACGCCATCCGGACAAGGTTACGTTTACCGATTCGCTGGAGCGCGACCTTGCCCGCCGCGATTTTACGATAAACGCGATGGCAATAAGCTTAAATTCGAAGCACGAAGCACAAAATTCTAAACAAATTCAAAATCCTAAAATACCAAATTCAAAACGTTTGGAATTTAGAAATTCGAATTTGGATATTGTTTCGGATTTCGGATTTCGGATTTCGGATTTTAACATCGTTGACCCGTTTGGGGGGCGGGAGGATTTGCAAAAAGGCATCATACGCGCGGTGGGCAAGGCGGAGGAGCGGTTTGGAGAGGACGCTCTGCGCCTTATGCGCGCGGCGCGCTTTGCGGCCGAATTGGGGTTTGCTATAGAAGCAAAAACAAAAACAGCAATAAAAAAACACGCGGGGCTTTTGGAGATGGTTGCGCGGGAGCGCGTGCGGGATGAATTTTTGCGCATGCTTGAAAGCGCGCATCCGGATACGGGGTTAGAGCTTTTGCGCGAGCTCGGCCTACTGCGCTTTGTGGCGCCGGAGCTGGAGGAGGGCGTAGGTGTTTCGCAAAACCTGCACCATATTTACACGGTTTGGGAACACAACATTCGCGCGATGCAATATGCGGCGGAGCAGAAATGGCCGATTGCGGTGCGCATGGCTTCCCTTTTGCACGATGTAGGCAAGCCACGCGCAAAACGCGGAAAGGGCAGGGACTCCACATTCTACGGCCATGAGGTGGTCGGCGCAAAAATGACCGCACAAATACTTTCGCGCCTCCGCTTTTCAAAAGAGTTCACCGAGCGCATCACAAAGCTCGTCCGCTTCCACCTCTTCTATTATAATGTGGACGAAGTGACCGAATCGTCCGTGCGCCGACTCATACGGGAAGTCGGGCCCGAGGACATGGACGCGCTTATTCAAGTGCGCATGGCTGACCGTATCGGTTCGGGCGTCCCCAAGGCCGAGCCATACAAACTCCGTCACTTTCGGTTTATGGTGGAAAAATTACAGCGCGACCCCATTTCGGTGGGTATGCTCAAAATTGACGGTAATGACATTATGCAGACGACGGGACTTGCCCCCGGGCCGAAAGTGGGGCAATTGCTCAACATCCTTTTAGACGAAGTTTTGGACGACCCGAAGCGCAACACCAAGGCAAAACTGACCGCGCGCACCAAAGAGCTCGCTCCCCTTTCGGAAGCGGAACTTGCCAAACTCGCGCGTGCGGCAAAACACAAAGCGCTGGGACTTGAAGAAGAGGCCGTTGCCCAGATTAAGAAAAAGCACTACGTGAAATAGTTGCGGAATTATCCGGCAGGGGCTATCGTAGATATGTTTTACGGGCTGTAGTATACCGGCCCGCTTCGCCGGAGCTTCAGCGAGGCGAGTAGTACGTGCGCTTCGGGCTTGCCCAGTTAGAAATATATCGGACTGTAGTATAGTAGTATGGTGGTAATATACACGTTCGTCCCGTTAGAGAATTACCGGGCCGTAGTATACCGGTAGTACGTGCGCTTCGGGTGCGTAAAGACCGGGTTCGATTCCCGGCGGCCCGACGGACAGTATTCTCTAACGGGACGAGGGTGTGTAAAAACCGGGTTTCCCCTGTTTGTCCAAAATTTCAAGCCGCAACGCTGGAATTTTGGAAACAAACAGCAATCCGCCAAAGCTTCAGCGACGGCGGGCCGGTGTCAGGTGGCCGGTGGCTGGCAGGCCGGTGGTTGGTAGCCCGACCAACAGAGTAAAGTTTAAGATTTCCGATATGAGAGTAATTGACGTAACGGCAGCTATAATTAAAGATCGGGCCTATAGTCTAGTGGTACGACGCCACATTCGCATTGTGGAGGCGCGAGTTCGATTCTCGCTAGGTCCACACGTAGAATGTCTAACGGGGTGAACATTGTGGAGACGGGAGTTCGATTCCCCCTAGGTCCACACTAGAGAAAAAGACAAGCCGGAGGCAGCTGCC
>JACPCQ010000057.1 GCA_016179715.1 Parcubacteria group bacterium | reverse complement strand
TGTGGCAGACAATTACTCGTGATCGGTTTGAATCGGTTTTCTCTCTGCTGCGCCTACTCATTCGCGCCGGGGCTCTTCCACCCGGTCATACCGAGGTGTATTTCGACGAGGTGCTGACTATTCAAGGGGTGCTCAATTACACTCAGCAGCTTGTGATGCGTGATGATTTTTGGAAAGGAATTGCAGTTCCTGTTCCGGAAATTCTTCCATTAACCCAAGCACAGCTGGCACGGATGCCTTCGGATCTAGCCCGACTTCTTGAAGGAACTCCTCCTCCACGTAGTTGGGAAGACATCTGCAGTGAACTCAATCTTTTCCTCACGCTTTGCGACCAGCGTGTTGGTATCCCGACCTCGTGACCTCGTAATATCCAGCGTTGTTCCCGCCTGCGCTCACTTAGCAGGAAAATCCCCCGACCTGCTCGGGGGATTTTGTATAAGAGCAGTTGTTGAGATTTGACCTCAACAACTGCTCACGGCGACAATGGTCAATTTATTTTTTGCTGGTAAGCACTTTATAAACCGCTGCGGCTTGCCGTGCGCCGTTTAAGGCGCGGTGCGGAACCGGCTCTTTCGGGATGCCGAGTTCTTCGCAACCACGAGAGCGACGGGTTGCTGATGCCCGTCTCTTGTATGCGCTGTTGGTATAATGCGCAACAGATACTCCAGATATCTCTGGGGTGTTTGAAAAAATAGTTGTTTGGTTCCAGTCTGTGCTCCCGCATCGCTTTAGTGATAAATATCCAGTCCATTGCGCCCCACGCGGCAAACACCGTCCCGCGCGTATGTTCCAAAAATTGCATAAGCGCGATGTCGCCACGTGTCGCATCGTGCCATGCGGCTGGAGCATAACCGGCAATCTTTAGCGCTTCCGGGTCTGCGCGCTCCATGTGCTGCGGCGCAACATATATTTCCCATTCCCGAAGTGTTTCCAGCGTGTGCGGGTCAAGCACGACAAGTCCAATCTCAATAATCTCGTGCCGGTCCGGGTCAAGTCCGGTGAACTCCAGGTCGGTCACGGCAATGGGACGCTCGCTAAATATGATTTCTTGCGGGTTCATGTAATACATCTACAATAGAAGATGCGGACGTATTGTAAACCCCGTTAGAAATACAGCCTGAGCTTTGTACAAATGATTCTTCTTAAGGCAGGGCCGCCTTTGCGGTTTTGGGTAACGAAAAATGAAGATCTGCGTTCAATTTCTAACGGGGTAAAGGTCGTCTTGACGATAGTGTTTTTATATTATGGCTTTTGATAATCATCTCTATAATTTGACGAACCAATTGGTGCAAGAGCATAAAAGTTTATGGCGCATCCGTGATGAATATAAAAAGGATGCGGGGTCATGCGAGAAATGCCGTGCGGTCTGGGAGAAGCTGGAGCAGGACAAAGAAGCGCACGTGCAGGAACTCGCAGGGTTAGTAAAGGAACATTTATAACGCGATGTGTTCGGGCAAAACACCGCCCCGCGCGGCACTGTTGCGCGAGGTGGTGGGATAAAGGCTCGCAACAAAATAGTATATACTGCAGTATATACTATTTTGCCGCCCGCGTCATTGTCATTGACTGCTTGCGGATGCGGTGTTAGGTTTCAGATAGGTTACAAGAGTATCTTTTGGTCTTTGTCAATGAGTTTATCGCTATCCCTTACGGAAGGAGAGAGAGATGAAACGTGGAGAAGCTTCTGATTCTGCCGTTGCCAACCTTGAGGCGCTTCAGCCGCTTGATCTGTGCGCCTGCAAAACGGTGAGCGATATCGTGGAAGGTATGCGCCGCTGTTCGTTTGGCGCGCGTATGCTGGGGGAAGTCGCGCATACGCTCGCCGAATGGGTTGACGGCGAGAAAAAACCGCTTGTCATTTTTGGCGGCAGGTCTGATACTCCGTTGGGCAAGCTGCTTGAAAGTATGCACGCGCGCGGATGGTTCAGAGATATTCTGTCGCCGCAGTATTACGGAGCATCGCGAAGACGTCGCAGGGAGCATGTTTTGGTTGTCGGTGGTTTTACCGACCAGGACACGCCGGCGCTTTTCGGGCGACCGGAGCGCGCCATCTTTATCAACCCCTGGGGGCTTGCTCCTCCCGAACAAGCGCAGGACGGCCACTTTCACGATGTCTTATTTTCCGACCCACTGCTCATCATGCAGATTCTGGAGAATGTGCTTACGGAACGGCGCGAAGGGTTTCCGGTAAAGGTTTCAGCGCTGCTGGAATGCCTTTCTCGGTACGGAGGAGTTGCGAGTGCCGTTTCCCATGGCGCAGCGGTGCTGGAAGCCATGGTGGCCGACCCGGACTGCACCGTGTTCTTGACCATAAGCGGCGCAATGACAATCGCCAAGATGGGACTTGTCATCTGCGACATGATTGATCTAAAAATGGTGCGGCACCTGACGACCACCGGCGCGTTGATGGCGCACGGCCTTATTGAAAACATGGGCCTGCCGCATCTTAGGTATGACCCGCGCATCTCCGATAAGGAACTTGCTGAACTTAAACTCAACCGTATCACCAATGTGCTTGAGCCGGAGAGCAATTTTGATGAGCTGGAACGCCGCATCATCTATCCCGTGTTGGATGAGTGTGCTGCGGAAGGAGCATTCCTTATCGGATCCGGAGAACTCTATGGGCGCATCGGCAAATTCCTTTCGCAGCATTTTCCCGAGGGGCGCGGGATATTGAAGTCTGCGTTTGAGCGCGGCGTTCCGGTGTATACGCCCGCCTTCTGGGATTCTGAAATTGGGAACAATGTGTTTCACTGGAATCGCCAGCGGGAGGAAAGAGGAGAGCCGCGGATTGTCTTGGATTTGGAGCGCGATGTCCGGAGACTTGTTGAGGCGTTTACAAAAACCGCGCGCGTCGGCATTTTTACCATCGGCGGAGGTGTTCCGCGCAATACCGTGCAAAACACCGCGCCGCTGTTGGAATTGATGCATGCTCACGGGTTGACCCACTTTCCGATCCGACAAATCTGGTATGGTTGCCGGATTTGCCCCGACCCAATGTGGCTGGGGCACCTCTCTGGCTGCACCTATTCAGAGGGAGGAAGCTGGCGCAAGATTGACCCGAAGGGATTGTTTGCGGAGGTCCTTGCGGACGCAACCGTTGTCTGGCCCTTTTTGGTTAAACACATTATGGACCAGGCGGAGCGTGGAGCCATTACGCTTTCCTGACCGATGGAGGAAAAGAAAGACCGACAGTCGGAGCGCTCGCGCTCCGACTGTTTTACCCCCACACCAGAAAGCCACGGGTATAAACCTGTGGTGTGGGGGTTTACTGCTGTTTCACTGTCGGGCGGCCAGCGTAATTTTTTGCGCGTGTATGGGTTTTCCAAAAAACCTGCTTCCGAGCCTTTGAAATTTTGGCGAGAGGTCGGTGGTATAGAAGTGTATTTTTCCGTTTTTTCCGATTTGTTTTTCTCTCTCATCATGTTTTGCCAAATACGCTTTTAGTTTTTGCGGGACAGTTTCCGCCTCCGAAACAACATGCACGCGAGAGCCAACGATGTTCTGTACCGCGCGCTTCAATATGCCGTAATGCGTGCAGCCAAGAATCAGCGTATCAATATTTTTTGCGATAAGCGGCCGGAGATAGTTTTGTAAAATCAGGCGTGCGGCTTCGGTGTTTTGCTCGCCTGCTTCCACAAGCGGGACGAGCAGGGGACATCCCTTTTGAAATACGCGTATCTGCGGGTCAAGTTTTTTAAGTTCCCGCACGAAAGCGCCTGATTTCACCGTGCCATCGGTGGCAATCACGCCGACTCTTTTGTTTTTTGTGCGCAGGACCGCTTCTTCCGCTGCCGGGATGAGTACGCCAAGAATTTTTTTGTCCGGATAGAGGCGCGGTATGTCTTTTTTTTGTATTTTCCGCAAGGCGTCGCTGGAAGCGGTATTGCAGGCAAGCAAAACAAGTGTACAGTTTTTTGCGAAGAGAAAATCAACGGCTTCTTTTGTGAATTTATATACGATCTCCGGAGAACGGGTGCCGTAAGGCGTGCGTGCGGTGTCCCCGAGGTAAATATAGTCATACTGCGGCAGTGTCTTTATAATGCCGCGCAGAATATCCAACCCGCCGAATCCGGAATCAAAAACTCCAATATATTTTTTTTGTCCCATTGTGATATATGGCAAATCCCGGCCGCAATACGATGCTCGGGTTTGGCGGAGCGAGGAAACTTCGTAAATTTTCTTATCGTCGCGTATTCTGAATTTAGCGCGAACCCATTTTGAGCAGAATTATTAGCTCGGCGGGCACGCGAGAGCATTCCTCCCTGCATCCCTCCCTCACAATATTCAGTCGGGCCGGGGGGAATCCTCTTCGGTCAAACTCCTGACGGAGTTTGCCTCCGAGCCGGCCCTCGCGGCGCTCGCCTTTCCTTCGCAGATTCAGGAAAACTCGCGCATCGCTCCGGGCTTCGATTCCCAACGCACGCCAAGCAGTTGGCGTGCTGCATCCCTCCTTCACGATGTTCAGTCGGGCCGGGGGGAATCGAACCCCCTGTCACACCCACCCCAAGGGTGCATGTTACCGGTACACCACGGCCCGCAGTGTTTTCACGCACTATCGTTATAGAGTACGCAGAGAAAAACATTTATTATGACAACAAGTGCTTCCCGCGCTTAAGGCAGCTGGTACAGATTTTTTCGCGATGGCCGTCCGGAAAACGCGCCCACTGGAGGTTGGGGTACTTACGCACTTTCGGAGTCGGATTATATTTGCCGCGCAGGAGATTGCGATGCCCTCCCATACGGGAGCCCTTTTTGCAGAGGGGACATTGTGAAGCCATGACGATATGTTAAAATAACGGAATGGAAATAGCAAACCGCGCGTAATAATGGATTTTATTTTTTCTATCGCCATATTGATTATGTCCGTCGTGATACACGAAGTGTCGCACGGGTTTGTTGCGCATGCGCTTGGCGACCCGACGGCGAAATACGAGGGGCGGCTGACGCTAAACCCCCTGCGCCACCTTGACCCGGTCGGGTCGGTTATTGTCCCCGCGCTGACGTATCTCTTGGGCGGGTTTATCATTGGCTGGGCGCGGCCGGTGCCCTACAATCCGTATAATTTACGCAATCAAAAATGGGGTCCCGCGGCGGTGGGTATCGCCGGCCCGCTTTCCAACATTGCCGTTGCGGTTGTATTCGGGCTGGTTGTACGGTTTGGCGCCGGAGCGCTTCCGGTTTCTTTTCTTAGTGTTTCCGCGCTCATTGTGCTGATCAATCTCATTCTTGCGGTGTTTAACCTTGTGCCGGTCCCTCCGCTTGACGGCTCAAAAGTGCTTTTCGCGCTTCTTCCCTATCGTTTGCTCCGTGTGCAGGAATTTTTGGAACGCTACGGCCTTTTTGTGCTCTTTTTCTTTGTTTTCTTCCTTTGGCGATTTCTCTCCCCCGTCATCACATTTCTCTTTCGTTTTGTTGTCGGCGGCGGTTTCTAAAATGTCCGCGAGCGCCTGCCGCCCACGTTGACGCCTGCTTCCTGCTCTGCTAGAGTGGGGAGTGTTCATTTTTTCTTTTTAATTTTTTACTTTTTTGCCTGTAACATGCCGACCACTCAACAGCTTGTGCGCAAGGGCCGGACGTCGGTCAAAAAGAAACCAAAAGCCGTAGCGCTGCTGCGCGGATTTAATGTGCTTAAAAACCGGCCGACATTTTATGCGTCACCGTTTAAGCGCGGCGTGTGCTTGCGCGTTTATACCACTACGCCCAAAAAGCCCAACTCCGCGTTACGAAAAGTCGCGCGCGTGCGGCTTACAAACGGCATGGAAGTAACGGCATATATCCCCGGCGAAGGACATACCTTGCAAGAGCACGCTGTTGTGGTGCTTCGCGGCGGAAGAGTGAAGGACCTGCCGGGCGTGCGGTACCACATTGTACGCGGCGTGTTGGACACAACGGGCGTAGAGAAACGCCGCAACCAGCGCTCAAAATACGGAGCGAAACGGCCGAAGAAATAAATATTATGAGACGAAAGATACGAAATAAAAACAGAATCGGGGTAGACGCGCGTCATCAATCGGAGGACGTGCAAAAGCTTATCAACCACATTATGTGGGAAGGCAAAAAATCTGTTGCCGAGCGCATCGTTTACGCGGCGTTTGAGGAGATAAAGAAAAAAGAAAAGACGGATGAACCGCTTAACGTCTTTACGCTTGCCCTGCAAAATGTTTCCCCGTCGCTCGAGGTGCGATCGCGGCGCGTGGGCGGCGCGACCTACCAGGTGCCCAGAGAAGTGCGTCCGGACAGGAGAAAAACATTAGCACTGCGCTGGATTATACAAGCGGCGCGCGGCAGGAAGGGCAAGCCCATGGCCGTGTGCCTTGCCGAAGAGTTGCTGCAGGCCGCACATAACGAAGGCGCGGCGTTCAAGAAAAAAGAAGACACTCTCCGTATGGCCGAAGCCAATCGCGCATTTGCTCATTTTGCCTGGTGAAATCAACGAATAACGAATTGGCTGCGAATTTACGAATTACGAATGAATACTGTAGAGAAAATCAACGAATAACGAATTGGCTGCGAATTTACGAATTACGATGAATATTATAGGGGAAATCAACGAATAGCTGATATGTTGCGAATGTGCGAATGAATCAGAGGAGCAGTTTAAGAAGAAAGGATCTCTTATATCCTGACTTAAGTTATAAAATTGTCGGCTGCGCTTTTGATGTTCATAATTCGTTGGGCGGCGGACATCACGAAAAGCATTATCAAAGAGGACTCGCCGAGGCTTTTTCTCATCAAGGCCTGGTTTTTCAGCAGCAAATTGGATTCCCGCTGCATTTCAAAGGAAAGGTTATAGGAAAAAATGTTTTAGATTTTTTGGTAGAGAAGAAGGTTGTTGTGGAGATTAAGAAAGGCGAGAGATTTTCGAAAGCCCACATTGACCAGGTCGTAAGTTATCTGAAATCATCCAAAGTGCCGCTTGCTCTATTGATAAATTTTGCTAGCCAAGGGGTCATGTTCAGAAGAATCGTTAATCTTAAGAATTCGTAAATTCGTAACCAATTCGTTATTCGTTGATTTCACCTTCAGTATTAATTCGTAAATTCGTAACCAATTCGTTATTCGTTGATTTATGGCCAGAGACTACCCAATTGAAAAAGTACGCAATATCGGCATTATCGCGCACATTGACGCCGGAAAGACCACGGTGACGGAGCGTGTGTTATTTTATACGGGCATTTCGCATAAAATCGGCGAGGTGCATGAGGGGGCCGCGATTATGGACTGGATGGAGCAGGAGCGCGAGCGCGGCATCACCATTACCTCTGCCGCCACGACATGCTTCTGGACGCCTTCGTATGCAGAAGCGGCGGATGAACGGGAGCCCAAACAACACGAGTACCGCATTAATATCATTGATACCCCCGGGCACGTGGACTTTACTGCCGAGGTGGAACGCTCACTTCGGGTACTTGATGGAGGGGTTGTCGTGTTTGACGGCGTTGCGGGAGTTGAGCCGCAGTCCGAAACCGTGTGGCACCAGGCGGACAAGTATCATGTGCCGCGCATCTGTTTTATCAATAAACTGGATCGCACCGGCGCAAACTTTGAAAAAAGCCTTTTTTCCATCACGGAACGGCTAACGCAAGATACTGTTGTGCTTACGCTCCCCATAGGGCTTGAGGGGGCGTTTAGCGGGGTGGTTGATCTTCTGCGGATGCGCGCGATAACCTTTGACGGAGCTCTTGGCGAACACGTCACGCTTGGTGATATTCCGCAGGCGATGGAGGAGGAGGCCGGCGCATGGCGCAAGAAGATGATTGAAAAGGTGGCGGAACACGACGATGCGCTTTTGGAACGGTATCTGGACGGAAAAGAGCCGTCCATTGCTGAACTGAAAGGCGTGTTGCGGCGCGCCTGTATTGCAAATAAGCTGGTTCCGGTGTTTTGCGGTTCGGCGCTGAAGAACAAGGGAGTGCAGTTATTGCTGGATGGCGTCGTTGATTTTCTTCCTGCGGCGACCGACCTCCCTCCGGTTGTCGGCACAAATCCGAAGACGGGAGAAACCGAAGAACGGCCTCCGGCGGATGACGCGCCATTTTCGGCACTGGTGTTCAAGTTGCAGACCGACTCGTACGTCGGGCAACTCGCATATTTTCGCGTTTACTCCGGCACGCTCTCAACCGGCTCCTATGTGCTGAACGTAAGTGCGGATAAAAAGGAACGTATCGGCAGAATTTTGCGCATGCACGCAAATCATCGGGAGGAGATAAAAGAAGTTTATGCAGGCGGCATCGGCGCTATCGTAGGACTCAAAACAACGCGCACCGGCGATACGCTTTGCGACGAGCAGCATCCCATTGTACTTGAGCGCATTGAATTTCCGCAGCCGGTTATCTCGCTTCGGATTGAACCAAAGACCAAAGCGGATCAGGAAAAAATGGGCATGGCATTACGGCGTCTTGCCGATGAGGACCCGACATTTGTGATAAAATCTGACCCGGAGACGCTGGACGTGGTCATATCGGGCATGGGCGAACTGCATCTTGAGGTGCTGGTGGATCGGATGAGGCGGGAATTCCATGTTGAGGCAAATGTGGGCAGGCCGCAGGTGGCCTACCGGGAAACGATTACACAGGAATCAGAGGCCGAGGGTAAATACATCAAACAATCCGGAGGGCGCGGGCAGTACGGGCACGTAAAAATTAAGATTGCGCCGTTGGAACGCGGTGCCGGATTTGAGTTTGTAAACAAAATCAGGGGGGGCATTATCCCGCAGGAATTTATTCCAGCGGTGGAGAAGGGAATACGCGAGGCTGCCGAGCGGGGCATTCTGGGAGGATTCCCGCTTGTGGATCTTCGGGTAATGCTTTACGACGGCTCGTTTCATGATGTAGACTCTTCGGAGGCTGCGTTTAAAATCGCCGGCTCTTTGGCATTACAGGATGGCGCGCGCCGTGCGCGTCCGATACTTCTTGAGCCGGTGATGAAGGTGGAGGTTATTATGCCGGAGCACTTTCTTGGGGACGTGACGGGAGACTTATCCGGAAAGCGGGGACGCATTGAACAGCTTGGAGAGCGCGGCATGCTCAAGGTAATTGACGCGCTTGTCCCGCTTGCGGAAATGTTTGGGTATGCGACGACGCTACGCTCAATGACCGAGGGTCGCGGCATTTACACAATGGAGTTTAGCCATTATGAACCGGTTCCGCAGAATGTTGCAGGGACAATTCTTGAGGGAAAGTCCTGATACCAAAATCCGGCAGCTTCTCAAAGCGGCTGATGAGGAGATACAGGATAAGGAAACGGGCTTGCTCTGGCCGGAGCTTGTAGAAGATGACCTGGATCTTACGGGCGACATTGATACGCTTCCGCTTTGAAATTCTGCAGCATCTTTGATACTTTGCGTTGCGATGGCGCGGGGGGTTGACTTCTTTCACGGGTTTTCGTTACAATGTGCTGACGGGGGCAGATTGCGTGTCTTGAAGCACTTGAAGCATCGGTGCGGAGCTTCTCATGCCCCATTATTAAATAAAATATTCTCTATACGTTATGGCAGAAAAATTCGAGCGGACAAAACCGCATCTTAACGTGGGAACCATCGGTCATGTGGACCACGGGAAAACAACGCTGACGGCAGCAATTCTACACGCGCTCAAACTCTCCGGACAAAATGTAAAAGAGGAGAGGGTTGAGGACATTGATAACGCGCCGGAAGAAAGGGCGCGCGGCATTACTATTGCGTTGCATCACTCGGAGTACGAGACGGTGAAGCGTCATTACGCGCATGTGGATGCGCCGGGGCATGCGGATTATATCAAAAACATGATTACCGGGGCGGCCCAGATGGACGGCGCTATTTTGGTGGTTTCTGCGTCCGATGGCCCGATGCCGCAGACAAGGGAGCACATTCTTCTTGCGCGCCAGGTGGGTGTGCCGGGCGTCATCGTGTTTTTAAATAAGGTGGACATGGTGGACGATCCGGAACTCATGCGCTTGATGAGCACATCGCAGAGCCGGTTCGTGATACGGAAAAGCCGTTTCTCATGCCGATTGAAGATATCTTCTCTATTGAAGGCCGAGGCACTGTGGTTACCGGACGCATTGAACGCGGAAAGGTTAAAATTGGAGAAGATGTGGCCGTTGTCGGTCTTCGTGACACCCAAAAAGTGACGGTGACGGGTATTGAGATGTTCAACAAGTCTCTTGATGAGGGGCTTGCAGGAGATAATGCGGGAGTGTTGTTGCGCGGTATCAAAAAAGAGGATGTGGAGCGCGGACAGGTGCTTGCGCGTCCGGGAACAATAACTCCGCATACCGAGTTTGAGTCCGAGGTATATATTCTGACCAAAGATGAGGGCGGCCGCCACACGCCGTTTTTCTCAAAGTACAAGCCGCAATTTTATATCCGCACGACGGATGTTACCGGCGAGGTAACGCTTGCGGAAGGTACGGAAATGGTTATGCCGGGCGACACGGTTACCTTTAAGGTGGTACTGATTGCTCCGATTGCGCTTGAAGAGCGCCAGCGCTTTGCTATTCGCGAGGGAGGAAAGACTGTTGGGGCGGGAGTTGTCACAAAGATTGTCAAATAAAGGGATTTGCCGCGCTCATCTTGCCGACCAAGAGGGGCGCTTTACAGAAAAAGATGGCAGAACGACGAGCAAAAAAACAGGAGGCGGAGGAACAGCGTCTGCGCATTCGTATCCGGGCTTATGACCATAAAATTCTGGATGCGAGCGTGCGGCAGATTGTAGAGACCGCTGAACGCTATGGTGCGGAAGTATCCGGCCCGGTGCCGTTGCCCGCGGAGGTGCGAAAGTATACGGTAAATCGTTCAACCTTCGTGCACAAAAACGCGCGAGAACAGTTTGAAATGCGGGTACACAAGCGCTTGGTTGACATTCTCAATCCGGCATCGAAGGTTATTGATGCGCTCACAAGCCTTAATCTCCCCGCCGGCGTTGATATTGAGGTAAAGATGGCGTAGCCGGCGGAGATTCAGGGGCTCTACAATGAACAATGACCCTGCCTCATTGTTCATTGTTTTTTGTCTGAATGTTTTATGTCTGATGCGCGGTATGAACAAAAAAGAGACAACAACAAAAGAACGGTTTATGCTCGGCACCAAGGAAATGATGTCGCAAGTGTTTGATGCGGAGGGAAGGGCTGTTCCGGTTACCATCGTTCGCGCAGAACCTCTTGTTGTGCTCGGAACGCGCACGCGTGAGCGGGATGGCTATGAAGCCGTGCAGGTTGGAGCCGGCAAGAAGCGCGCGATTGCGCGTCCGCAGCAGGGCTTCTTCACATCGCTGGGACGCCTCCGCCATGTAAGGGAATTTCACACGAAGGAGCAAGGAGCATGGCGGCGAGGGGAGCAGATTTCTGTTTCCGTATTTTCTGAAGGGGACATTGTTGAGGCGCGCGGAGAAGTCAAGGGGCGGGGATTTCAAGGAGTGGTAAAACGTCACGGATTTCACGGCGGATCCCGTACGCACGGGCAAAAACATTCCGAACGCGAGCCCGGCTCTATCGGCGCCACTGCTCCGCAAAAAGTGCTGAAGGGCAAACGGATGGCTGGACGCATGGGCGGGAACACGATATGCGTGAAAAACGTCCGTGTGATAAAGGTGGATGCCTCACGCAATCTGCTTGCGATTTCCGGCGCTTTGCCGGGCAGTCGCGGAACCCTGTTACGCATTATCGCACAAACGTGATACCTATGATGCAGGCGCCGCTATACAATCAAAAAGGCGAGCGTGCCGGATCCGTTACATTAGCGGAGCATATTTTTGCGTTGCCGTGGAACGCCGCACTCATACACCAGACCGTGGAGACGTATCGCGCAAATCACCGCAGTGGGACGGCATACGCGAGGGCGCGCGGGGAGGTCAGAGGCGGCGGCAAAAAACCGTGGCGGCAGAAGGGAACCGGCAGAGCGCGCCACGGCTCCATTCGTTCTCCGCTCTGGATTGGCGGGGGGGTTACGCACGGGCCGACGGCGGAAGAAAAGTACGAAAAGAAAATCAATGCAAAGATGCGGAAGAAGGCTCTTGGAATCGCTCTTTCACAGCGAGTGCGCGAGGGCGCCGCGATTATTATTGATAATCTTACTCTTCCGGAAGGAAAGACGCGGCAAGCCGTTGAGGTTGTAAAAATGCTGCGCGGCCTTGCCGCACACATGCCGGGCCGGACCTCGCGGCGCATATTGTTGTTATTTCCCTCCGGCGCACGCGAAGCTTCCCGCGCGTTCCGAAATGTCCCCGGCGTGGAGGTGAAGGAGGACCGGCTGATCAACGCGGCAGACATCATTTCCTTTCCCGTTATATCTTTTTCCCAAGCGAGCATTGCGGTTGTTGAATCTCTGGTGCAAAGCGCCCCGTCGCGCCCAAAATAATATATTGTTGTTATGACTTTGTTTGATACATTTCGAAAACGCAGAGAGGAGCAACGGTTCCGAAAGCAACAGCTAGAGCGTAAAGAAACGGTGCAGGAAACTGCCGCTCCCGCAACACAAAAGGCGTCAGCACAGGCCGACGGCAAGACTGCGCCGCCATCATCAGGCGAGTCCCGGCTTGTCGGCACACTATTGCGCTCGCCGCACGTAACCGAAAAAGCAGTTGCCGGAAACGACCACGGGGCCTATACGTTTCTTGTTTCAAGTCGGGCAACCAAGCCAATGATCCAGCGCGCGGTCAGCGCACTTTATAACGTTACGGTAGAGAAGGTGCGCACCATCACCGTCCCGGCCAAGCGCCGTTTCGCGCGGGGACGGTACGGAGAGCGGTCGGGTTTTCGCAAGGCCGTCGTATATATAAAAGAAGGACAAACAATTGATCTCCATTAATGTGTTATGAAAAAATACAGGCCAACAACTCCTTCCCGGCGACACATGACCACGATTTCTTATCGCGGCGCGTTGACGGCGGCCGCTCCGCACAAGCCGTTGGTATCCGGAAAGCCTGCGCGCGCCGGGAGGAATAGTAGAGGGAGGATTACAGTGCGGCACAAGGGGGGCGGAGCAAAAAGAAAGCTGCGTGTTGTTGATTTTCGTTACGAAAAACAGGACATTCCTGCAACGGTAGAAACAATAGAGTACGACCCGAATCGTTCCGGTTTTATCGGACTTGTCTGCTATCGGGACGGAGAACGGCGTTACGTAGTGCTTCCCGGAGAGGTGCGTCCGGGCAGTACGGTTATTGTTTCGGAACGCGCGGAAGCAGTGCCCGGAAATCGCCTGCCGCTTGTACGCATCCCTGTCGGTACGATGGTGCATAATGTTGAACTCTATCCCGGGCGCGGCGCGCGCCTGGCGCGTTCTGCGGGGACGGGTGCTGTCGTGTTGGGACACGACCAGCGTTTTACCCATATAAAACTTCCTTCGGGGGAAGTGCGCAAAGTTCCGTCTGCAAGCTGGGCGAGCGTGGGTTCGGTCTCAAACAGCCAGCACAACCTGGTAACAATAGGAAAGGCAGGACGTTCCCGTTGGCTGGGCATCAGGCCGACGGTACGGGGGTCGGCAATGAACCCGGTGGATCACCCGTATGGCGGCGGCGAGGGCAAGGCGCCGCAAGGCACGCGTCGGCCTAAAAACAAATGGGGCAAGGGTACGCGCGGGGTGCGGACGCGCAGGCAAAAAAAATATTCAAACCCGAATATCGTCAGTCGTCGCAAGACAAAGAAGAAAAAATAAGTGTTATGTATGAACATATCGCGCAACCCCAAAACTTGCAGGTACGCTGAATCTAGTATAAAATGCGCACAGTTCCCGCACCGTACCGCGTGGCGCGAGCGATGATCAATGAATGTTTATGACGCGATCACTCAAAAAAGGACCGTATCTAGATAAGAAACTGCTCAAGAAACTGGGGCGCACAGACGCCGGGGCGGTGATTAAAACGTGGGCGCGCGCCTCACAAATTTCTCCGGAGATGGTTGGCCGCAAGATAGCGGTTCATAACGGGAAAGATTTTGTTGAGGTATTGATTAGGGAAGAAATGGTCGGGCATCGGCTGGGCGAATTTAGCCCCACGCGCAAGTTTGTGCGTCACGGCGGAAAAATTCAACGGGCAGTGGAGAAAAGCCAGCAGCCAACAAAGTAAAATCATATGCGGGAAGCAAAAGCACATCTGCGATATCTTTCCATAGCTCCGCGCAAGGTGCGGCTGGTTGCCGACGTGATTCGCGGCAAGGAGGTGGAAGATGCCCGAAACACGCTGCGTTTTATGCTGAAGCGCGCCGCAGCTCCCTTTAACACACTGCTTTCTTCTGCGGTTGCAAACGCGGCACACAACGCCATGGACAAAGAAAAACTTGTGGTAAAAATCGTGCGTGTGGATAAGGGGCCGATACTGAAGCGCTATCTTCCGCGCGCGCGCGGAAGAGCAACGCCGTTGCGCCGCCGGAGAAGCCACGTGACGATCGTGCTGGGCGAACGGGAAGAAGCGGATGTTACGAACAAGAAACAATCAAAACAACGGAGAGATTCACAATAATTTTTTATCCGGAATATGAGTCATGCTGTCCATCCTTATGCGTTTAGAATCGGAATACACCACGGCTGGAAATCGCGGTGGTTTGCCACAAAGCGCTATCAGGAGTTTCTGAAAACCGATGTGTTATTGCGTGCGTGGCTGCATAAACAGCTGCGCAGTTTCTATGTGGAGCGCATTGATATTGAGCGCGCTCCGATGCTGTTACATATCATTGTAAGGACATCGCGCCCCGGCCTTATTATTGGCCGAGGCGGAGAGGGAGTGGGACGGCTCAAACAGCAGATCGCACAGGAGCTTGTACGCCTGCGAAGCGGAATCCCGAAAGAACTCAAACTGACTGTTGAGGAGGTGCGCGCGCCGGAATCCCGCGCGGCGATTGTCGCGCAGATGGTTGCCGATGATTTGGAGCGCCGTCTTCCATTTCGCCGCGTGATGAAGCAGTCGGCCGAAAAAGTAATGGCAAACCGCGAAGTACAGGGGTTTAAAGTTATGCTTTCCGGCCGTTTGGGAGGGGCGGAAATGGGTCGGCGGGAATGGTTGAAACGCGGACGCATCCCGCTGCAAACACTGCGTTCCGATGTAGATTTTGCGCGCTCGCGCGCGCATCTGCCGTACGGGGACCTTGGCGTAAAGGTGTGGATTTATCGGGGAGAAATTTTTTCTGATACGCAGGCGAAAAATTAAAGTCAAATATGTTATTCCCAAAAAAGGTAAAACATCGCAAATGGCAGCGACTGCGCGGAAAGTTTCGCGGACGCGCGACAAGCGGAACGTCACTCGCGTTCGGGTCAAGCGGGCTGCAATCGGTAGGAAGGCCGACACTGATTACCGCGGAACAGATTGAGGCGGCGCGGCGCGTCATGACGCGCTATACCCGAAAAGGAGGAAAGTTGTGGATTCGCATATTTCCCGACCGCCCCATAACAAAGCGGCCGCCGGAAGTTACCATGGGCGGCGGTAAGGGCGACCTTGCGGGGTATGCGGCGCTGGTGAAACCCGGGCAGATGCTTTTTGAGTTAGAGGGCATTCCGATTGACGCGGCGCATAAAGCCCTGTATGTTGCCGGGACAAAACTTCCGATAAAGATAAAAATAGTAGACCGCGCGTAACATGACAAAAATGAACGAAATCAACGGGATGAAAGAAGAACAGCTCGCGCGGCTTCTTGTTGAACGTCGCAATGCCCTGCGCGAAGCGTATTTTCAGCTTTCCGGCGGGAAGTTGAAAAATTCGCGCGTTATACGCGTTGCGCGTAAAGACATCGCTCGAATACTCACACGGCTTGCGCTGTTGCGGCAAATAGCGTAGCAATGGAATAATGATTACACACCTATCAAAAACGGAGGGCGGTAAACAGACACTGCGAGGAACGGTGGTTTCTGATCGCATGGACAAAACGGTTATTGTGGAGGTGGTGCGGCGTAAAAAGCATCCGCGTTACCATAAGTTTGTCAAACACACCCGGCGATTTAAGGCGCATGATGCCGAAAACCGATATCATGCGGGAGACACGGTGACTATTCGCGAGTCTCGTCCCTTTTCCCGGGAAAAGCGCTGGGTTGTTGTGGGTTTTGTTGCAAAAACAACGGTCGCGCAAAATGAGGAAATGGGGGAAAAAGGAATTGCCGCATAGTTATGATACAGCCGCGCACATTTTTACAGGTTGCAGACAACACCGGAGCGCGAGTGGTCCAGTGTATCCATGTGCTCGGGGGAACAGGGCGGCGGTATGCGCGCATCGGAGATATTATTGTGGGATCGGTAAAAGTAGCAGAGCCGCGTAAGACCGTAAAGAAAAAGGAAGTTGTTCGCGCGGTGGTTGTGCGCCAGTGCGCGCCGTTTCGTCGTCGAGACGGCTCGCGTATTCGTTTTGACGAAAATGCTGTTGTTATTATTGACAACAACAAAGAGCCGAAGGGCGGGCGTATTTTTGGGCCAATCCCGCGCGAGCTTCGGGAGCGCGGATATGTGAAAATTATCTCTCTTGCGCCGGAAGTGGTGTAAGACGCCGGGCTATTTTACTTCTTGGGGTTAGTATGGTAGAACTACAAAAGTATGCGCATCAAAAAAGGAGACACCGTTGTCGTACTTTCCGGGAAGGACAAGGGAAAGCGGGGAAAGGTTCAGAAAACGCTTGTCAGGGAAGAACGTCTTGTTATTGAAGATATAAGCATGCGTAAACGCCGCGTGCGGCCGAGACGGAAGGGAGAGAAAGGCCAAACGATAGAAACCGCCATGCCGATTCACGCCTCAAACGCACTGCTCGTCTGTCCCCAGTGTCAGCGTCCGACGCGCGTGGGGACAGAGCTCCGCGAAGGCAAAAAGGTGCGTATCTGTAAAAAATGCGCCGCCCCTCTCTCTTAAAAGGAAAATGGCAATAGAGATGGCAATAAACATGAAACAAGTACGACAACAAGATGTCATTCCGGAACTTTGCAAGCAGCTGGGATACCGTAATGCGCTTATGGTTCCGCGTATCAAGAAGGTCGTCATCAACACCGGAGTGGGACGGCTTGGGGAAAAAGAAAAAGAAACGATTGCGGCGGAGCTCGCATTAATTGCGGGACAAAAACTTGCCCCGGCTCCGGCGCACAAGCCCATCGCGTCGTTTAAAATACGCAAGGGAGAAACCATTGGCTTTCGCGCGACGTTGCGCGGTCGTCGCAGAGAAGACTTTCTGCGGCGCATGGTGCAAGCGGCGATTCCGCGCATGCGGGACTTTCGCGGCATACGGACAAGTGCGGTAGACGAGTACGGGAATCTCAATCTCGGATTTCGTGACCACACGGTTTTTCCGGAAATGATCGGAAGGGACACGCGAATGATATTCGGACTGCAGGTAACCGTGGTCACAAGTGCCCGCTCACGGGAGGAGGCGCTTACACTTTTTCGTTTATTGGGATTTCCTTTCCGCAAGGAGTCGTAATGGAATAAGGGAGTTTGCACTGTAGCCGCAATATGTCGTTGTAATATGGCGAAAAAATCTGTCATCGCGCGAGCGGACAAACCACCGAAGTTTTCCTCACGTATAGTGCGGCGCTGCTTTCGGTGCGGCCGCAAGCGCGGCTATATGAGGGACTTTCATCTCTGCCGCATCTGTTTCCGCGAGCTCGCAAATGAAGGCGAGCTTCCGGGCATCAGGAAGTCCAGCTGGTAGGTCGCAAAACGCACTTCGTATTCTACGGCGATTTTTCATCTTTATCTTTAAATTTTTAATTTGAAACGTGGATCCTATTGCTGACATGTTGATACGCATTCGCAACGCACAGGCCGTCCGTAAGGAAACGGCGCTTGTTCCCTATTCGCGTATCAAAATGGAAATCGCAAAGTTATTGCAGCAAGAAGGATTTGTTACGCACGCGCTTCGAAAGGGAAGAAAGACGCGAAAAAGCATTGAGATAACTCTTGCATACCAAGAGAATGGAGCTCCGCGCATTCACGGTCTGCGCCGTATTTCAAAGTCCTCTCGTCGGGTATACCGGGGTGTGAAGGAGATGAGGCAGGTGCGGCAGGGGCTGGGTACGGCAATTTTATCTACACCAAAAGGGGTGCTGACCGGGATATCGGCGAGAAAAGAACATGTGGGCGGAGAGGTGCTGTGCGAAGTGTGGTAAATTCTCTGCGGTCAAATGCAAAATGTAAAATGCAAAGCGTAAAACGGGAAAATTCGGAGATTTTTTAGAGAAAATTTTTCTGCAGCATAATTTTATGTTTTTATTTATAAATTTTTAATTCGCACCATGCCGTTTATAGGAGACAGCCCAATAGCAATACCGGAAGGAGTAACCGTCCAGACAGAGGACGGCACGATGCGCGTGCGCGGCCCGAAGGGGGAATTGGAGCGATTCTTCCGCAACGACGTTGCTATCCATGTTGGAGAGCAGGAAATCACGTTATCTCCCGCATGTCCATCGCGCACTGAAAAAGCGCTGCGCGGCACGTACGCCGCGCATCTGCGCAATATGATTAAAGGAGTTACGGTGGGGTTTCGTAAAACATTGCTTATTGAGGGAGTGGGGTATCGCGCAACGCGTGAGGGAGAAAAACTTGTTCTTGCGCTTGGGTTTTCTCACCCGGTGGTCATAGAGCCGACCGAAGGCATTGCGTTTGAGGTAGAAAAAAACCGAATCATTGTTTCCGGAGCCGACAAAGAGCGCGTCGGGCAGGTTGCCGCCACCATCCGCGCGCATAAAAAACCGGAACCGTATAAAGGAAAAGGTATTCATTATCACGACGAGGTTGTGCGCAGGAAAGCCGGGAAGAAAGCAAGCACCGCGTAATATAAAAAGATTTGATGACAATGGCCATGAAAAAAACCACCACCTTATCTCTGAGGAAACGAAGACATCATAGAGT
Organism: Parcubacteria group bacterium; assembly: GCA_016179715.1. Classification (GTDB taxonomy): domain Bacteria; phylum Patescibacteriota; class Minisyncoccia; order JACPCQ01; family JACPCQ01; genus JACPCQ01. The sequence goes on along the minus strand of JACPCQ010000057.1, from coordinate 5,164 downwards.
ACGTGCAAAAATATCCGGAACAGCCGCGCGTCCGCGTGTTGCGGTTTTCCGTTCAAATAAATATTGTTACGCGCAACTGATTGATGACGAGCGCGGCATGACGTTGCTTGCGGTTTCTGATGCCGCCGTGAGCGGAAAAAACAAGACGGAGCGGGCAAAAACAGCGGGAGAGAAGCTGGGAAAACGGATGCAGGAATTCCGCATGATAACGGCAGTATTTGACCGCGGCGGATACGCGTACCATGGCCGCGTGAAAGCGCTTGCGGAGGGCCTCCGCCAGAGCGGAATTACTATATAAGATAAGGAATAAAACAGCATACCATGGCCGTACAACGTACAAGAAGGAGATCTCAAGGACAACGTCCCGCTTCGGATGTTGAGCAGAAAATCATTGATATTCGGAGGGTGGCGCGAGTAGTTGCGGGCGGACGGCGATTCAGCTTCCGCGTCGCGCTTGTTGCCGGGAATCGCAAGGGGGAGGTTGGACTGGGCATCGGGAAGGCGGCCGATACCGCTCTTGCAATTGAAAAAGCTTTTCGACAGGCGCGGAAACGTATGGTAAAATTTCCGCTTACGCCGGAAGGGTCCGTTCCCGTGGAGATTTCCGTAAAATATGGTCCGGCGAAAGTTATCATTAAACCGGCAGCAGAGGGGCGCGGCCTTGCCGCCGGCGGTCCCGCGCGCACGGTTTTGGAGCTCGGGGGCGTGCGGAATGCGAGCGCAAAGATTATTTCGCGCTCAAAAAACAAGCTTAACAACGCGCAGGCCATGCTCAAGGCGCTTGCGTTCATGCAGATGTTAAGAATTGAACAAGCGCACTCTGTGCCAGCGGGAGGGAAGAAGAAAAAAAATAATACCGCGCACAGGGAGCGTCTGACAGAGCAATCCAAGGAAGCGAACGGCGCGGCGTAATTCCGATATCATATGACCTATTTACACATGCTTACTGGGCAGCATAAATCCAGAAAACGCGTTGGACGGGGAGGAAAACGCGGCACATATTCCGGAAGAGGCCAGAAGGGACAAAAAGCTCGTGCCGGACATCGCATTCGCCCCGCACTGCGGGATGTTATTAAAAAATTTCCTAAAAAGCGGGGGTATCGGACGCTTGTTCCGCCGCAACCGGTACGCGCGGTAAACGTTGGTTTACTGGAGCGTTTGTTTGCTTCCGGCGCGCGCGTTACCGGGGATACGCTTCGTGAAAAAGGCGTGCGGGTTCGCAGACCCGAGCAGATAAAAATTCTCGGTTCCGGTCTCTTATCAAAAAAACTCGTCGTGGAAGGACTGGCCGTATCCCAATCGGCTGCGCAGAAAATTACCGCCGCAGGAGGGAAAGTCAAATAATATGTGGCAGCAACTTCGCGTTATATTGAAAGATCGGTCACTGCGAAAACGGATACTGTTTGTGCTGGGCGTGCTCGTACTGTTTCGCTTGGGCGCGGTGATTCCGATTCCCGGAGTGGACCCGGTACAGCTCCGGCAATTTTTTGCCGGAAACCAGCTGTTCGGGCTGTTAAATATTTTTACCGGAGGAGCGCTTGATAATTTGTCTATCGTCATGTTGGGAGTCGGCCCGTACATTACCGCCTCTATCATCATGCAGCTCTTAACCATGATTATCCCCGCACTCAAGGAAATGTATCAGGAAGAGGGAGAGGCAGGACGCCAGCGCTTCAATCAATACTCGCGTCTGCTTACGGTGCCGCTTGCGTTCATGCAGGGCTTTGGATTGTTGCTGCTCCTTGAGCGCCAGGGCATTCTCACGCACCTGACGCTCTCCGGTCGGCTTATGAATATTCTGGTTGTGGTTGCCGGCTCTGTCGCGCTGATGTGGGTTGGCGAGCTCATCTCCGAATTTGGCATCGGCAACGGAGTTTCGCTCTTAATTTTTGCGGGTATTGTTGCGGGCATTCCGAGCGCGCTGCGCCAGACCGCGTTTGCGTTTGATGCATCCCAGCTTCCCATCCTGCTCGCATTTCTTGTTGCGGCCCTGCTTATTATCGCGGGGGTTGTGATCATAACGGAGGGAGAGCGTCCCATACCTGTGTCGTATGCAAAGCGCGTACGCGGCATGCGTATGTATGGCGGCGCTTCCACGTATCTTCCGCTTCGCGTAAACCAGGCGGGTGTCATTCCCATCATTTTTGCGCTCTCTATTCTGCTTTTTCCGCAGATGATTGTGAGCGTGCTTTCCAACGTGAACCTTCCTTTTATCAGCACGCTTTCTTCGGCGCTGCTTGCTTTTTTGGGAAGCCCCTGGATTTACGGAATTTTCTATTTTGTGCTTGTCTTTGCATTCACGTATTTTTATACCGCAGTAACGTTTGACCCCGATGCCATCTCTGGGAATCTCCAAAAATCCGGCGCGTTTGTTCCCGGAGTGCGTCCGGGACGTCCCACCGCGCAGTTTCTCTCGCGTATCACCGGCCGCATTACGCTTGTCGGCGCGCTTTTTCTCGGTGTGGTTGCGGTACTGCCGCTGGTCATGCAAAGCGCTACGGGCCTTTCCACGCTTGCAATAGGCGGTACGGGACTGCTTATTGTCGTGTCGGTTGTGCTGGAGACGGTCAAACAATTGGAATCTCAAATCGTCATGCGCGAGTACGAGTAAGGGCTAGCGTCTGCAATCTTTCTCGTGTTATAACGGATATATCTTATGAAAAAACGGCAACCGCGAAATGTCGCATTCATCGGGCGTTCGGGCAGCGGAAAGGGAACGCAGGCAGAACTTCTTGAAAATTTTTTGACCCCGGCGCTACGTATTGAAACCGGAGCGTTGTTTCGCGCGCTTGCAAAAGAGGAGACGCCGATTGGCCATTTGGTGCGGAACATTTTGGAGGAGGGAGGACTGCCTCCCGGCTGGCTCGCGAGTTTTTTATGGGAGCGGGAAATTTTTTTACGACTCACGCCGGAGAAACACCTGATTATGGATGGCGCGCCGCGACGGCTGGAAGAGGCAGAACTTCTTGACCGCATCCTTCCGGATTTCGGACGTCACGGCGCAAGCGGCATCTATGTTGCGGTGGGGAGAGCGGAAGCAAAACAGCGCTTGTTGGATCGTGGCCGCGGTGATGACGACGAGGGAACAATCGAAAACCGTTTGGCATATTTTGAAAAAGATGTCGTTCCGGTTTTGGAATACTACAAAGACAAAAAACGTTTGATTGAAATAAACGGCGAGCAGTCTGTAGAGGCCGTCCACAAAGATATTGTGCGCGCGCTGGGGCTGTAATATTATGGCGCGGTTTGTCAAAACTCCCGAAGAGATTGCGTTATTGCGCGAAGGCGGGCGGCGCCTTGCCGGCATACTGCAGCGCGTTGCCGGCGCCGTGGCTCCGGGCGTTCGCACCCGCGAACTGGACGCGCTTGCCGAGCAATTGATACGCAAAGCGGGCGGCAAGCCGTCGTTTAAAGGATATAAAGGGCGCGGAAAGATTCCGTACCCTGCCGCGCTCTGCACCTCGGTTAACGACGCGCTGGTACACGGCATCCCGACCGATTACGTCCTCAAAGACGGAGATATTATCGGGCTTGACATCGGAATGGTCTGGAAAGGACTTTACACCGACACCGCGGTAACCGTTCCGGCGGGGAATATAGAAAAGCGAACGCGCGAGCTTCTTTGGGCGACTAGAGAGTCGCTGGATGCGGGAATTGCGCGGGTGCGCGAGGGCGCGGCGTTGGGCGACATCGGACACGCGATTCAGCAGTATCTGGAGAAGCACGGGTTTGGCGTCATACGCGAACTTGTCGGGCACGGCGTGGGGTATGCGGTGCATGAGGAGCCCGAAATTCCCAATTGGGGGACCATCGGCACAGGCATGCGGCTAAAAGAGGGAATGATTATTGCGCTTGAGCCGATGGCGTCTATCGGCTCGCCCGATATTGCGCTTGATGCGGACGGCTGGACATGGAAGACAAAAAACGGCCAAAATACGGCACATTTTGAGCATACATTGGCGGTTTTGAAGGATGGAGCAGAGATATTGACTTTTGTATAGTTATTTGATATAATGTAAGCAGAAATAAGTACTGTTGAAAATTACCTTCACCCCAGCCATTTTTACTGCATTAAGTTGATAAAGAGAATTTCTGTCCGGCCAAAACGGCCTAAGAAAAAAAGTGAGCAGTAAAAATGGTTGGGGTGAAAAAGAGGTGGTAACAAGCCTGTCAACGCTTGGCGGTGACACTCTGAAGGAGGAATAGGAAATGAAGCAGAAGCAGGGAAGAAACTACGGGTTACTGATCGCGTTGACAATCTTGGCTGTGTTCTATCTCCTCGTCGTGGCTGCTGGCGCGGCCTTCGGCGAGGAGCGGTACAACTGCTCCTCCAGCGCTGGGTTTAATTACGCTGGCTTCCGCGCGAACCGGAACTACAACGGTTCTGGGGTGCGCGGGGCTGGCGTGGTCCCGTGCTCGGCGGGGACAGTCTCGCAGACAATGCGGGACTTCAAGAAGCTGCGGCACGAGGTCTCCATCGAGACCTACGTTCCGCAGATGACTAACGACGTGGTTGGCGGGATTTTCAGTCTCGTCGACCGCAATGCCGAACGCGAGTTCTTGCTCCGCGCTCGGCGTCAGGAGCAAGAAGCGCACTTGCGCTCGCAGGCGCTGGCGGCGGGGGACTGGCAGCCGTCCCAGCCTCCGGCGCCGACCTGCCGCGTGGAGCAGAAGACACGGGAATTCTCCCAGACCTTCTGCCCATAGCGGGCGGGAGATTCTGGGAAGCTTGAGGGGTTTTCGCACTGTGCGAGGCCCCTCTTTTTCTTTGACACGCCGATGGCTGTGTTTGAACATTGAACATTGAAAATTCATTGAACATTTGTCATTGAAAATTGAAAATTTTATATGTGTTATTGGTTATTATTTGCTCAATCTGTTTGCTTTTTTCTTTGGAATACGCTTTCATGGCAAATATATGGCAGTCCTCATGGGCATTGATTATGGAACAAAGCGCATCGGTGTTGCGCTCTCCGACCGGGAGGGAACAATGGCGTTTCCACTTGAGGTGTTGGAACACGACGGCGCGGCGATAGACCGCATAAAACACCTTGTCCGGGAGCGTGAGGTAAAAAAAATTATCGTTGGCTTGCCGCTTAATCTGGACGGCAGTCCAACCGACGCAACCGCAGGCGCGCGGGAATTTGCAAAAACGCTTAACCGC
>JACPCQ010000013.1 GCA_016179715.1 Parcubacteria group bacterium | reverse complement strand
GAGGTAAAAAAAATTATCGTTGGCTTGCCGCTTAATCTGGACGGCAGTCCAACCGACGCAACCGCAGGCGCGCGGGAATTTGCAAAAACGCTTAACCGCGAGCTGGAAATTCCCGTGGACTTTGCAGATGAAATATATACGTCGCAACAGGCCGCGCGCATACAGGGGAAAAAAGAGAGCATTGACGCCTCAAGCGCAGCACTCATTTTGGACCAATATCTAAAACGGCGAGGATTTATGCAAAAGAAGCTTTCCTAAAGATGACAACGCGGGCTTTTCATATACTCTCGTGCTGGTATAATGGGGAGATGCAACAACAGACAATGCGTCGGCCGGTCGCCGCTCCGCAGCCAATGATGGCGGCGGAGAGTTCGGACATCGCGCTTTCGGTCATCATTCCGGCATATAACGAGGAAGGGCGGGTGGGCAAAACTATTGATATTATCTCCGCATATCTTTTGCGGCAATCTTACACATACGAAATCGTTGTGGTGAACAACGGTTCTACCGACCGGACCGCAGAGGTGGTACGGCAAAAAATGGGAACTGTTCCGCATCTTTTACTTATGGAAGAAGACGGAGTAGGAAAGGGAGATGCGGTCAGGGCGGGCATGCTGGGCACGACAGGAGCAATCCGCCTCTTTACCGATGCTGATAACTCTACCGACATCAGCCATGTAGAGAAAATGTGGCCGCTTTTTGAACGCGGGTACGAAGTGGTTATCTGCTCCAGAGACGCAAAAGACGCGAAAGGCGCACATCAAGCGGTGTCGCAGGTTTGGTTCAAGCGGCAGCTCGGAAACATGGGAAATCTTTTTATTCAAATCATGGCGGTGCCGGGCATCTGGGATACGCAGTGCGGATTTAAGGCGTTCCGGGCCGAGGCGGCCGAGCGCATTTTTTCGCAGATGCGCATACAGAAATTCGGTTTTGATGTTGAGGCGTTGGCGCTCGCGCGTTTTTTGGGATATCGCATCGGCATCGTGCCCGCATACTGGGTCAATGATGTGTTTTCGCACGTATCATTGAAAAGTTATCTGGAGGTGTTGTGGGAGGTTGTGCGGGTCCGGTGGAATTTTATCAGGAGTCGTTACACAAAGTAATTTTTTGTAGAGACCTGAAGTTATGGAGCACTCGGAATTTCGTAAAGACTTGGTAAGCGGCGACTGGATTTTGGTTGCGGGCGGGCGCATCAAGCGCCCCGATCTTTTTGTGCGTCCGAAAGCGGGCAACAAGGAGGACACAAAAAAAGTCTGCCCGTTTGATAACCCCCAAAAAAACGGCGGCCCGCTGCCCATCGCGTGGTATCCGAAATCATCCGGTGTGTCGCAAAAAAACACCGGAATCGCTTCATGGTTTGTGCAGGTGATACCGAATAAATACCCCATTGTCGCGCCGCACGACGAATCCTCCTGTCCGGTAGCGCAAAAAGACGGCCCGTACGAAAATATTACGGGCGTGGGAGAGCATGAGGTCATTATTACCCGTTCACATCGCCGGAGTCTTGGGCAGATGACCGCCGAAGAAGCGGCGACAATACTTCTCGCGTATCAAGACCGCTATCGTGCGCTGCGCGCCGAACCCTGCGTAAAATACGTGCTGGTGTTCCATAATCACGGAGAGATGGCAGGCGCCTCCATTCCCCATCCGCATTCGCAATTAATTGCGCTTCCCATCGTCCCTCCGGACGTCGCGAGAAGCTTTGAAGGGTCCCGCGCGTTTTTTCAGCGCCGCCGCCGGTGCGTGCATTGCGTGATGCTGGAATGGGAGCGCGGGCAAAAACGGCGCGTGCTGTTTGAAAACGCATCCTTTACGGCGCTGCTCCCCTATGCATCGCGTGTTTCTTTTGAGATTCGCATTTTTCCGAAGCGGCATGAAGCGCATTTTGAACAAATTGGCGCGAACGATCGGCTGTTGCTCGGAGAGGCGCTTATAAACACGCTTTCCACGCTGCGGCGCGCGCTGGGAAACCCCGACTACAATTTTTTTATTCATACCGGTTCTCCGCGCACGGAAAGCTCCGACCATTACCACTGGCATATTGAAATCCTCCCCCGAACGTCAAGGTGGGCGGGATTGGAGCTGGGCACGGGAATTGTCGTTGTGGCGGTTCCGCCGGAAGAGGCGGCACAGTTACTGCGTAAACGCCTTGTGCGGTGAGCGGAATTCTTCTCTATGCACGAAGACGATACATTTGCGCACGAACACAAAACGCCCACGCGCCTCCGCCGCTTATACAATTGGGTTGTGCATTTTTCAGAAACGCCGTATGCGCTTGCGGCGCTTTTTACGCTTGCGTTTGTGGAGAGTTCTTTTTTCCCCATACCTCCCGACGTGCTGCTCGTCCCGCTTGTCGCGTTAAACCGGCGCCGGTGGGTGGTTTTTGCCGTTGTGGCGACAATCGGGTCCGTGCTCGGAGGCCTGCTCGGCTACATCATCGGTTTCGGATTCTATGAATTTGTCGGCAAGCCAATTATTTCACGTTATGGGCTGGAGCATGCGGTTGAAGCTGTTCGGCAACGCTATGCAGCAAATGCGTTTCTTGCCGTTTTTGGCGCGGCGTTTACACCGATTCCATACAAAGTGTTTACCATTGCGGCGGGGCTTTTTCGTATTCCGGTCGGGGTTTTTCTTATCGCGTCAATTCTTGGCCGCGGCGGAAGGTTTTTTATTGTTGCGGCACTTCTTGCGATTTTTGGGCGCAGGGCGCGCGACCTTGTGGAGCGCTACTTCGGGATTCTCTCTATCGTATTTCTCGCATTACTCGTTGCGGGCTTTGTTGTGTTAAAATTACTGTAAATGGCTAGACAACTTATTGTTGCAAACTGGAAAATGAATCCCGCTTCGGAGCAAGAAGCGGAACGCTTGTTGCGCGCGGCGGTTGCGTGCGCGAAAAAATATCGCCGCCCCCGCATCATTGTTGCGCCGCCTTTCCCCTATCTTTCTCGCGCCAAACGGCTGATTGGCCGCAACGGGGCGATAGCGCTTGCGGCACAGGACGCGTTCTGGGAAAAAGAAGGAGCGTACACCGGAGAAGTTTCTCCCGCTATGCTCAAAAAACTGGGCGTCTCATATGTCATTCTTGGGCATTCCGAGCGCAGGGAACATCTCGGAGAGACCAATGCGATGATAAACAGAAAGGTGCGTGCGGCGCTAAAAATCGGCCTCCGCGTTATTTTGTGCGTGGGAGAGAGGGAGCGCGCTCCGGACGGGAATGTATTTTCGGATTTTGTAAAAACGGAACTTACCGAAGGGCTTGCCGGAGCGCCACGCCGTTTGTTTCCCGGCCTGATTATTGCGTATGAGCCCATTTGCTTGAAACCTTTGGCAGCCGCGCGGTGGGAGCGCTCCCTGTTATTTACGGCGGATCGGTGAATGCAAAAAACGCTGCCGGCTTTTTTTCGGCCGAGGGTGCGGCGGGAGTGTTAGTAGGGCGCGCGAGCTTGGACGCAAAAGCGTTTGCCTCAATAGTCGGGGCATCAAGGTAGGCGCATGCCCGACAAAACCGGCGGGTACGCGCGCGCCAACGCCGAACATTACGATAATCCCACACATACTTTTTTGTATGCATAACACGGCTTCACTTGATGCGTTGCGACTGCCCAAAGGAATAACGGTGCTGTTGCGCGTGGATTTCAACGTAAATATCCGTAATGGGAGGATTGAGGATGACTTTCGCGTGAAGCGGTCACTCCCGACCATTGTGGAGCTGCAAAAACGCGGGTTTCGTATTGTACTGCTCACGCATCTGGAAAAAGATACCCATACGCCAACGCTGCGAACGCTCGCGCGGCTTCTTCGGAACTATGCTCCGTTGAAAGATATGACGTATGTAGCCGGAACTGATCGTAGAAATATCCGCCGCCGGCTTGCGGACAAGACGCGCCGTATCGTACTTCTTGAAAACACCCGGCGTTTTCTTGGGGAAAAGGCGAACGATGCGGGGCTTTCGCGTTTTTTTGCCTCTCTGGGGAGGGCGTTGCATCCCGTTGCTGATTCCCTCTTATGGCGGCCTGCTCTTTGACTTGGAAGTACGGGAGCTTTCGCGTTTTTTTGCCCCGGCGCGCCCGTTCTTTCTTATCGTTGGGGGAAAGAAAATCTCCAGCAAGCTCCCGCTTCTGAAAGCGCTTTTCCCGAAAACCGACGGCATTCTTGTCGGGGGCGCCGCGGCAAACACGCTTTTGGAGGCGCGCGGCCGACAAATCGGAAAATCTTTTTCCGAGAAACGCGCTGCGTCAATTTTGGGCCCGTCATTGCTTCATTCAAAACGATTGATTGCTCCGGTGGACGTGGTAACGCGCCGCGGCGGGCAGAGAAAGACGGTGCCGGCGGATGCTATTCATGCCGATGCGGAGATTGTGGATATCGGCCCGGGTACCATTACGGCATGGAAAAACAAGTTGCGCGGCGCGCGGAGCGTGCTCTGGAGCGGTCCGCTCGGTCTGGTGGAGGCCGGTTTTGGCGCCGGAACAATTGCCATTGCGCGCGCGATAGGGAAGCTGCGTGCAACGCGCATTGTTGGCGGCGGGGACACGATAACTTTTTTTCACAAAAACCGACTGCTCTCAAATACTGATTTCTCTTCTACCGGGGGCGGGGCGATGCTGGATTTTCTCTCGGACGGTACGCTTGCGGGCATAGAGGCGCTGCGGAAAAGCAAACGGAAGTTTAAATTATCACCGCAGCCGAAAGGCGCTGATGAGCATGTCTCCTGAAAACAATATTTTAAACGCCGTGTTTTATGTCTGAGCTTGATACACGAAGCGATATTTCT
>JACPCQ010000012.1 GCA_016179715.1 Parcubacteria group bacterium | reverse complement strand
AGTCCGTGATGTTTGAGCCGTAGTCGGCTGATGCATGGGTAGCGGCGTTAATCAGGATGTCGCGCTGCAAGGCAATGGCGCCTGTGGCGTGCGTTTTGGTACGCGCAAGGTTGAATTGCAGGTCGGGGGCTTCGGTCCCTGCTGTCAGTCCCGTGTCTGCTGCTCCGGTGAGGGTGAGGTACGGTGTGACGCCCGAAGTGCGGGCGGAGGGCGTGAGCGCAACTGTGCCGGTGGCGGTGATTGTTCCTCCGAAGAAGCTTGTGCCCGAGGTGTAGAGGTTGCCTTGCACGGAGAGGCGCTGCGCGGGACTTGAGGTGCCAATCCCCACGCGGTCAGTGTCCCCTTCCACAACCAAGGCCGAGTTGTTGCCCACAATGAAGTCGTCACCTGCGTCTGTTCCCAGAGTGACCGTGATGCTTGTGCCTGCGTCAGAGGAAAGTGAATCCAGCGCAATGCTGCCGACGTTGGTAATGTTGGAGTCTCCGAAGGAGGCGCCTCCGGCAAATATGGAGGCCGTGCTTGAGGTTGCAAGGTAGTAGGCTGCGGTGTGGGTGGAGGTAGAGACGAGCGCTCCCAAGGAGTTAAGCGCAACCAGCATGTCCGTCCCCTGTCCCGAGAGTGTGAGCGTTGAGGTTGCCGTGATTGCCCCGCCAAAGAAAGCAGAGCCCGATGTGTAGAGATTGCCGTGCACCGAGAGGAGTTGCGCGGGTGAAGTAGTGCCAATCCCCACCAACCCACCCGATGTTGCAAAGTATGCCGAGTTGCTTGCAGACAAGACGGTCGTGCTTGCGTATGTGGAAGTGAGGCGCGACCCGTCAAAGGTAAGGTCGGTGTCGTCGGTAAAGAGCCCGGCAGTCGTGATGTATGGCACGCGGCCTGATGTGAGACCCGACACCACGAGCGCGGTCGTGCTTGCGGTGCCCGATGCGGTAATGGCGGTGGTGCTTGCATACGGAAAGATTGATGCCACAGAAGATGTTGCCAAATATCTTGCCGCGGTGGGAGTTGAGGTGGAGACGAGTTGTCCGTTACTGTTTAGCGCGAGCAACATATCTGTCGCAACTCCGGAGAACGTGATTGTTCCTGTTGCTGTCACGCCCGCAACAGAAAGATTCCCCGAAATTAAGGCGTTTCCTTGTACCGAAAACCTGCTTGCCGGAGTTGCGGTTGCGATACCCACGCCTATCCCCGTGCCAAAAATCGTCGTTGTTCCCGCCCCATTGCCAAGCAGGAAATTCCCAAAAATTGTTGCGAACCTCAAGTCGGCTCCAACCGCGCTGACCCCGCCTGCAAATGTGCTTGTGCCCGTATCGGTAAAAAGCGTTGAGCCGTTTATGGTGAGCGTGCCTGTTGCGGTAATGTTGGCAACCGCGAGATCGCCGGAAATAAGTGCGTTGCCCTGAACCCCAAGTGCTGCGGAAGGCGAAGATGTTCCCGCGCCAATATTTCCGACACTGGTGAGCGTGCCACCAAATGTCCCGTTTCTTGAAATATCCAGATTACTCGAACCGGTGATGTATCCTGCCGAAACTCCCGCAAGCGTGGAGGTGCCGGTAATATAAAGCGTCCCGCCGCCATAAATATTGCTTGTGGTTTCCAGCGCACCGCTTGAGGTTGTTGCAATCCCCACACCAAACCCGCCGGTCACATAGCCATTTCCCGCAACTGAAAAAAATTGTGCCGGGCTTGAGGTCCCGACACCGACATTGCCGCCGTAGGGATTGAGTAAAAGATTCCCGGAGCCGCCTCTTGAGACAATAAAATCTCCGGACTCGTGCGCTATCGGCCCGCCGAAAGTAGACGTACCCGTTCCGGAAAAAGAGATGGTTCCCGTCGCGTTCAGATTTGTTGCCGTCAGCGTGCCGTCAATATAGGTGTCTCCAACAACGGCAAAATTTGTAAACGGGGAAGTGGTGCCGATACCAATTCGCCCCTGGTCGGTAATAAGAAAGCGCGTAGAGCCGGAACTTGTATCAAAGCGCGCAACGCTTGGAAGCTGTGTCGCTGTCACAGAAGTTGTCGCATTGGCAAACGGCGTGTCTACAGCAAGTGACGTGTCGCTTGCGATGGAGACAATCGTGCGCGTTTCTCCTCCCGCGCCAAGTGTTATGCGGTCCCCGATGCCAAGTTGTGTAAGAAATCTTGTTCCCGTACCTTCCACCGTTGTGAGACCAACCGTGGTGGATGCTGTCCCGCTAATTGTGCCGGAAGAACGGCCCTGCTGTTCCCGTACCTTCCACCGTTGTGAGACCAACCGTGGTGGATGCTGTCCCGCTAATTGTGCCGGAAGAACGGCCCTGCACTGTAAACGTTGAGAGGCGTGTGGAAGTCGCAACACCGACCGCGCCGGATGAGAATGTTGTGTTTCCTCCCGGAGCAAAGGAGAGGGCGCTCGAGGCGCCGGTGGAAATTGTCAACGCGCCGTTGGCCGATATGCCCGCACCGGAGAGCGAAAGCCCGCCGCCGAAAAAACCGCCGCTTGCCGAGAGGCCGGTAAACGTGGATGTCCCCGAACCCCGCACCTGCAAGAGGCCACTGATAGTGGTGGTTGACCCGCGAAATTCTGCGTTCCCTTTTTCGTCCACAATCCAGTTGTCAGCTTCCACTATGACATCCTTGCCGAGCTTTCCCAGGCGTACGTCTCCGGTTGCTGTAAATCCTCCGCCGACATCAAGCCCGCTGGCAAAACTTCCCGTGCTTGCCTGAAGCCCTCGTTCAAAAAAAGCAAAACCGCGGAATGTGCTCTGGCTCGCCACTGTCAGCGTCCCGTCGCTTACCAGCCGCTTCTCTGCGCGAACGCTGCCGCCCAGTATTTCCCCGGACGCGGCAACATCTCCAGCCTCCACGCTTGGCGAGACTACTTTTTGCGCGCGCAGGATGCCGGAAGCAACAATGTCGGCCGCGTTGAGCATTGCCTCAAACGACGCGGGGCCGGCGACTTCCAGCGATTTTGCAAAACGCGCGTTGCCAAAGACATCCAGCTCCCCGTCCACACGAAGCGCCTCCAGCAAGCGCGTCGCCCCTTTGACCAAAAGCGTCTTGCCTATCTCTGCCTCTCCACCGAGCACCACATCGTCAAAGGTAACGTTTCCTTGTTTGGTCACAAAAGCGAGCGTGAACTCTTCGGTGGTGTATCCGTCAACAAGGTCGGCGTTGAGGTTTTCTATCCTTGTTTTTGAATCCACCACAATCGGGGCAACGCCGTCTTTGGCGTATGAGCGCAGCTGTCCTTCGGTCTCAATATGCCCGCGGATGGAAATATCTCCTTGCGGGCTTAAAATCAGAATTTCGTTTGCGTGCGTGCCGGGCTGGAACCCCATCACCGTCTGCGCATCGCGCATTTTGTTCCACACCAACCTCGCCGTATCATCAAAAAACCCGAACACAAAACGGAGCGGCAGCGCAACGAAAAGAACGGTGAGGAGCGCTGCGACAAGCAACGTCCGCGGACGCGAAACCGTTGCGCGATACGCGCGCTTCAGTCCGCGCCATATTTTGTGAGGAAAACTTAAATGCCCTTCAATAGAAGCGTCCAGAAATGTGGTGAATTTGTTTATGAACGATTCAAAGAGCAGGTCCGCGCGTTCGTGGCTCTCTTTATATTCATGTTCTAATTGATCGGCCCCGCCCACTTGAGCAGTCTGCGTTGTTTTTTGCGCGCCCCCGGAAAGGTGTGTTGTGAGCGCCTCCAGTGAAGCAGAGATTTTTTGTACATCTTCTTTGGTTGCAAATTGTTTCTTGTCCAAAGATTTTATCTCTGTCCGCTGCTCCGGCGTTTTCGGGGCAGGTGGAGAAAGAGATATGGGCACTTCTTCATGCGGACTCGTTCCCAGCCCGTGCGCGAGTCGCGAGCGCAGGTATAAAAGTTCCCGGTCTGCGCCCGGCTCAATCGGCTCCGCCGCCCACGCAAGGCGCGCGTCGCTTCGTGGGGAAATCGGCTGCAGCGCGGCCGCATTCCGTCCGCGCTGTATTTCCGAGCGAATGAGTTGTTTTTGCAGATAGGTCTCAACTGCGGCTCTTGTGGTATGCCAGTCCTTTCCGATTTTTTTTGCCCGTAGTTTTTTCTTGCGCGCGAGTAAGCTTAGATATTCCGCACTGTAGGGAGTGTTCTTAGCCGCTTCCGTGAGTGGCAACCATTGTTGTTCTCTTCTGGATGACATGTGCATTGACTGTTTTTTACCTGTGGAAATCCTGTGCCGATACCCTATCGGCTGATATCGGTATATATTCAATTATACGTTTGTACATAAGGATTTTTTAAGAAATTTTATGTGTATTTGTGGACAAGATTTTGCACCTGAAAAAAGAACAAAAATAGCGGCGAGTTTTTGCCTCCACGCCGCCCATTGATGTAAGTTTTATACGACTACTGCGATAACCCCCTCCGAATTGAAGAAAAGACAAAAAAGCTTATCAAACCTTATAAAGCATTTATAAACAGCGAGGGCGCGCATCACACAAAGACGTCTTTATAAGAAATTGCGGCTCGTTCTTTGCTCTACTGAAACATCCTTGAAACAACGGCACATTTTCTTTCCTCGTTGGCGCCCTTCTTTGCCGCACCAAGACACCTTTAAAGAATTCTCACAAAAGTTATGCACAGATAGGACAATAAAAAACGCCTGCCTCTTGACAGGTTTCAGGAAGACGCCGGCAACGGAACGGCAACCGAATGACGCCAAGAAAAAGAAGGGGTATTGTTATCGTCCGTTTTTAACCAAATCAAAAATCTTTTTCGGAGAAATATGAAAAAGCAATTTGCCTTCTAACAATCTTTTTGTGAACGCGCCGAGCTGTCTGGAGTCGGTACTTGCAAACCGGTTGTCTCCCATTAAAAAATAATCCAGCGGATCCAGATTCATAATCGTGTCTAGGGGTGTCGGCACGGAAATGTGCGGCTCGGAGAGTACTGTCCCCTCGTCGGCACGAGATTCTTTTATGCGCACAACCCCTTCGGAAATCTCAACGCGCTCTCTGGGTAATCCGACGATGCGTTTGATGAATTTTCTTTCCGGGCCCTCCGGCGCATCAACCGCAACAATATCAAAGCGCTGCGGAGAAGAAAACACGTAGGAGAACTTATTGATAAATACGTAGTCTCCGTCAACCAGTGTCGGCGCCATAGAATCGCCGCGCACAATAAACGAATCCACCACAAACATACGGGCAAGTATTGTGGTGAAGGCAACAACAACGATGAGTTGGATAAGGCGCTTAAGAAACATGCTTCTAGAATATATTCGAATTCTAAATTATAAATCCTAAATACTAAACTCTAAATACTAAACAAATTATAAATCACAAATAGCAAATCGCAAACACTGCCACAAACGCTATTTTGATTTCTCCGAAATGGCTCCGAAGATTTTATCAACTCGTTTATTTCTTGTAAGCATGTGGGGCAAGCTGTTTATGATTTGGAACATTGGGATTTAAGATTTGTTTAGAATTTAGGATTTCATGCTTCGGATTTGATATATTACTTCTTCGGTGTATAACACCGGCTAGTTAATAATAATTATTCATAATTTTTGCCCCCGAGCGCGCGCGCAACTTCCCAGACATTTCCCGCCCCCAGCGTAAGCACAATCTCCTTGCCGGAACTCTCGCGTAAATACTCGTCTAAAAATTTTTCCGCGTCGGCAATGGCGGGGGTGTGCCACACATCACTCTTTGTTTTTTGCAGAAGAGAAACCAGGTCCGCGCTCTTGATGGTTCCGGCCGTCTCCCGCTGGGAAGCATAAATATCCAGCA
>JACPCQ010000011.1 GCA_016179715.1 Parcubacteria group bacterium | reverse complement strand
ATTATCGGGAGCGTTTCACTTATTGACCTTGGGCTGAAGATTACGATTTTTAAGCAGGCGGACCAGGAATACCTTGAGCGCCCGCCGCTCCCGCCCGCAAAGCTTGTTCCCGCAGAGTTTCGGGAAGGCGCTTCGGAAAAAGACACTGCGCCCGCCGACATCCGGCTTACCAAAACGGAGCAGGAGCGTCTGGAGAAATGGCATGAAGATTATCGTTTTTGGCAGGAGCGCCAGGCGGGGGAGAAGCCGCTTCGCTCACGGCGCGAACGCGCCGCGTCGCGCTCCATCGCAATGCTTATCGTCGGCGTCCCGCTTTTTCTCTATCATTGGAGACTCGTTGCAAAAACGCGAAGAGGGGACTTGAAGGCATGACCAATACTCGCGTATTCAGTACGCGAGCGCATCCACGACGCGTCCGGTGTGGTCTCGCAGAATGATTGCTTCACTGCGCTCCTTCCAAAGTTCCTGGTTTCGCTGTAGGAAAATTCTCCACTCTGCGCCGGAGAAATTCGGCGTGTTTCTATAGGCGCTAAAACAGCTATTGTATGTTGTGTGGGAGACGACGTAGGCGTGGCATTCCCGCGAAAGCGTGCCCGGCGGTACGGGAGAAGAACAGCGAGGAACGGTGTCAATATAATCCAGACAGGCATCGTCTAAAAAAGTCCGGGTTTCAAGACTGCCGGTAAGCCGCGGGCAGGAGTTTGAGGGAAGCGGTGGCGTGAACTTTCTGGACTGGTCTAAATATCCGGCACAGGAGTTAAGGCGAAAACTTATTCCTACCGGACTCTGCCCGGTGCTGACAACTGCCTTCATGCCCGGCTTCAGCACGATGCCCGCGGAAATGTTTGGTGTTGGGGCGGGAAAAAACACCTCCACACCTTCTCCGATAGAGACGCGCGTGTGGCTGCTGTTTTCCAGTGTCCATCCGGACAGCGGCACGGCAGTCGGAGCGTCACCGGAGACGCGGATTTCAATATATTCTTTATTTGGGTCAACCGCAGATACGCCGGTGCGTATAAGATGCACAAAACCGTGAAGCGGCGAGATGTCCCCTTGCCCGTCTTGTGCGCCCAGACTTGTCTCTTGCGGTTTTTCTGGCTGTGCAAGCCCTGACGACGTTGCCGCCCCTTGTGTCGGAGGGGTTCGTTCGGAGATGACTGCCGGCGTGGTATATTGAGGCACCGAAAAAGAAGGAATTGCGGGATAGCGCAGAGAAGTAGAGGAAATTGACTTCCCGATAGACCAGACAACGACAAGCGCAAGCAAAAGAAAGACGATCCAACCGATAACTTTTATCATACTGCGTATCTTATCACAGCTTCGGACAGTTGGGCGAGCGCGGGCGGGAGGGAAATTTCATGCAGAAGACAGGCAGAGACGGACGTGATATAATGAAGCAAAAGAGGAACCGGGAGCCGCACATTATTTTTTTAATCCTCATTTATAACTATGTTAAGCGTATTTCCGCAACTGTTTACGTATCAGGAAATTGCGCCCGTGCTCTTGCGCGTGGTGCTGGGTGTCGCTTTTGTCCTGCATGGATACCCAAAACTTTTTGGAGGATTCGGCGCAACCGCGCAGTTTTTTTCTTCGGTAGGGATTAAGCCGGCAAAATTCTGGGTTGCGGTGGTCGGGATTGTGGAGTTTTTCGGCGGGGCGGCGCTCCTTGTCGGAATATTCACGCAAGCGGCGGCACTGCTTATCGCAGTGAACATGGCTGTAGCGCTGCTGGTTGTGAAGCGAAAACAGGGATTTGTCGGCGGTTATGAACTGGACCTCGCGTTTCTCGCAATGGCGCTTGCGCTTTTGTTGCTCGGACCGGGGCTTTGGTCCATTGACTTGCCGCTTTAATTTTTGAGGTGACCCAAACAGGATGCGCGCGCATCATGTTTGGGTTGTATGCAGAGCGGTTTTACGTTATATACAAACCATGACGGCAGAAAAAGGCGAACACACGTACGGGGAAAAACAGGAGAGAAAAGACATCGTTGTTTTTGATCTGGAAACCATGAGGGATTTTACGGAAGTGGGCGGCAGAGAGCACCTTGATAAACTTGGCGTTTCGGTTGTCGGGGCGTATTCGTATGCACAGAACGCGTATCTGACGTATGAAGCGCGCGAACTTGCGCAGTTTGAAACAGTGCTTGCCTCGGCCGGACTTATCGTCGGATTTAACATTCGCGGTTTTGATCTTCCGGTGCTGCAGCCGCACGTTTCCGTCGCGCTCAAGGAACTTCCCGTGCTTGATTTAATGGATAATATTGTGGAACGGCTGGGATTTCGGGTGGCGCTGGACAGTCTTGCGCGCGCGAGTCTGGGAACGACAAAAAGCGCGGACGGTTTGCAGGCAGTGCGTTGGTGGCGCGAGGGGAACATTGCGGCAATCAAAGAATATTGTCTGCAGGACGTACGCATAACAAAGGAACTCTACGAATTCGGCAAGACGCAGAGACACGTATGTTATCTCTCGCGCCAGACCGGCCGGAAAGAATCTGTGCCGGTGTCGTGGGGGGTGCGGGCGCCGCAAAGCGTTCCGTCCGCGCTGCGTGATGCGTTTGTGCAACGCCGCCGCGTGCGGTTAGTCTACGCTGAATCAACGACAGGGCGCGGAAAAGCCGAGTTGCCCCGTGAGCGCGAGGTTGATATCCATAAGATAGGCAAAGACACTGTGGAAGGATTTTGTCATCTGCGTAATGCTCGCCGGACATTTCGCACCGATCGCATTATAAGCGCCGTGGTTGGCGAGGCGACATACCGTACGCATGACGATGTGCAGGAATCGTTATTATAATTTCCGGTGCATGCATGTATGAAGAATATATTGTCTAAAAAAGAAAATGCAAAAGAGGAATTCGCATATTTTACTACCGGCGGCGGCGAACACGGGTTGTTATTGCCCGATGTTGCCGAACGGGTAGTCGCATTTGTCGGTGAATTGCCCGCCAAACAATATCAGATTTTAGTCGGCTCCGATACGAGAGCGACGTTCCGGACGCACATTGTAACCGCCGTCACGCTGTGGCGCATGGGGGACGGGGGACGCTACTTCTGGACGCAAACGCCGCAAAGGACATTCGGAGTGTTGCGGGAACGCGTATATGCAGAGACGATGCGTTCCATCACGCTCCTGCAGGAGTTGCGCAGCGCCTTGCGCGAGCGGTTAGGGGATGATTTTTGTGACAATAATGTGCGTTTCGTGCATCTTGATATCGGACGAGCCGGGAAAACGCAGGAACTCATAGAGGCAATTACCGGTATGGTGCGCGGATTCGGTTTTGAGCCGGTCATCAAGCCCGACGCCTTTTGCGCGTCTTCTGTCGCCGACCGGCACACATAGAAAATTTAAAAGGCAAAAATCAAAATGCAAAAATAAGGAGGAAAAGATAAGCAGGATTTATGATGTATAAATTATGATTTATGAATTTTGCTTCTCATTTTTAGCTCTTCATTTAATACCGTCTCCGTAGTTCAACGGATAGAACGCGGGCCTCCGGAGCTCGTAATGGCAGTTCGAATCTGCCCGGAGACACAGGTTGGGCAAAAATATATCCCCCC
>JACPCQ010000025.1 GCA_016179715.1 Parcubacteria group bacterium | reverse complement strand
GTACGAAGCGAAATCTTTGTACATCAAAAAAATATTCTGGAGCGCCTAAAAAGCCGGCTCGGAGATCGTGCGCCAACAACCCTCCGCTTCTAGCGGACTATTCTTCGGCTTGAGGTGCTTGCTGTTGGATATACAGCACCTTTTCTGCTGAAGAGCGATTTCCTGCCGTGTCGTATACGACCGCGCGCAGTATCGCTTGTGTGCCCGCTATGTTGAAGCGAGAAAGGTCTACGCGAATCTCGTAGGGCTCTCTGCTCACAGACCCGACATACTGGTCGTCAACAAAAACATCAATTTGTTTGATTGCAAAATGTCCGGAGGCCACCAGCGTAAGCGCAAGGGCCTCTGTTGCGCCCAACGAGGAGGGGATTTTTGCTGACGGAATTGTGAGCGTTGGTTGGTATTCGGGGAGATGGACGTCGTCTGTTTCTTTGGGTATGCCCGAAGTGTTGTCGGAGAGCCCCTGGGTCGCGGCCCAGGCGCGCACGGGCTCTTCCCACAATCTAAACTGCGCATCCTTCTCGGGCTCGGAAGGAGGGGGCCCGTCGGGGTCTTTTTTGTCCACCCAGTACAAAATAGAGTGTACCTCTTGTAATACTTTCTCTCGTATAAATTCTGCCGGTGTGTGCGGCGTGGCAAGCTTTCCACTGACTGCGTCCGTGTTGTAGGAACGGCCCCCCCTCCATTCCCCCCGCAGGACTGGCTTTCTCGGCGCAGGAACCTCCGGCGGGGTAAAACGCTCGTCCGGAACAGAGGCCAAAACTTCTTGAAAAAACGCGTTCCACAAAGGGGCTGCGATAAAACCGGCCACCTTCTTTACCATCTGTCGGTTGTCGTTGTTTCCCACCCACAACCCAAGCGCGAAGTTCGGGGTATATCCGACAACCCAGGCGTCTCGCGAGTCATTTGTTGTTCCGGTTTTTGCTGCGACGTCTCTGCCCTCAAAATAAAGGTAGGAGTGCCTGCCGAAGGCGGGAGCTCTGGCCTCTTCATCAGAAAGCACATCGGAAATCATGCGCGCGGTGTTGGTGTCCAGCGCCTGCTTTGGCTGGGGAGCAAATTCCCGGAGCGTGTTCCCGTCACTGTCTTCTATCTGCAGGATGGAAACGGTGGGGTTGCGCATGCCGTCGTTTGCGAACACTCCATATGCGCCAACCAGTTCCAATAAACGCACCTCGCCGCCTCCCAATACCAAGGTAAGCCCATATCGCTCGGGATCGTTTAACGTCGTGATGCCCAGGTCGCGCGCGGTTTTGAGCGAATCTTCCAGCCCCGCCAGATACAGCGTTTTTACCGACGGGATGTTTATGGACTGCGCGAGCGCGTCACGCAAACGTACCGGGCCTCTGAACTTTTCGTCGTAGTTTCCCGGCCGGTAGCACTCCTCCGGGTCAACCCCCTCCGGAGCTGTGCCGTCGGGGTTGCAAGAGCTGTTGAATTCTGTTTCCAGGTCAAACACCACGGTGTCGGGCGTGTAGCCCTTCTTAAATGCGGTTGCGTAGATAACGGGCTTGATCGCAGAACCCGGCTGGCGGCCGGTTGCGTATGCGGCCGCGTTAACTTGCGGCTCAAACGCGCAGTTTTTCCCCGGGTTACACCCGTCGGGAAGCGGGGGGGCAAACCAGTCTCGGGAGCCGACCATCACCAACACCTGTCCGGTTTTCGGATCAATGCCTACCATGGCTGCGTTGCTTGCCGTGAAGGTCTCTTCAATGCGAGCGATGTACTCCTTTGTCATGTCCTCTGCTTGTTGCTGCAGATTCCAGTCCAGGGATGTTATGACGCGAAACCCTCCCTCGGCAACCCTGCGCTCCCCAAGCAGCGCGTCAAGCTGCTCGCGCACATAGAAGACAAAATGCGGCGCCTTAATAGACTCGTTTCCTTTCGGGACGAAGACGGGCGTCTCTTCTTTTGCGGCAGACAGTTCTTCTTCGCTGATATAACCGAGCTCTCCCATGCGCTCAAGCACCACGTCTTTTCTGCGCTCCAATTCTGCCTGATGCTGTCCGTACGGGGAATAGTATGTCGGAGCCTTTGGCAGGCTGGCTAAGTACGCCGCTTCGGCGAGGGTTAGCTCACGCGCATGCTTTCCGAAAAAACTCTCGGCGGCGGCCTCAATGCCATAGATGTTTGACCCGTAGGGGATCTCATTTAAATACAAATTCAAAACTTCATCTTTGCCGATTGTGCGCTCAAGCTTGAGCGCAAGAACCGCCTCTTTCAGTTTTCGCGCCAGCGTCCGGTCGGTGGTCAGAAAAGTGTTTTTAATAAGCTGTTGGGTGATTGTGGACCCCCCTTGGCGGAGGTCGCCGGAAAAAATGTCAACAAAAAATGCGCGCAGGATGGAAACGGGGCTGATGCCTTTGTGCCGGTAGAAATTGTCATCTTCTATGGCGACGGCCGCGTTCTTCGCGTGCCGCGGGATTTCTTCAAAGGGAATAATGGTTCGTTTTATCTCTTCGTGTATATCAAACAACAACACCGTCCCGGTGCGGTCATATATTTTTGTTGATTGCGCAACGCGCCGCGCGCCCAGCGCATGCAGGTCGGGAATTTTAAGCGTAAGCACCCAAAACGAGAGACCTCCTATGAGTAAAAATCCAAAGACGAGAACTCCGCCCAGCACAACCGGAAGCTTATAGCGCCGGGCTGTAAAAATTTTTCCAGACATGGTAAAACTATACAATACATCCCACCGTGCTTCAATGAGCTTATTTTCGTTAGCATTACGAAAAAAAAAGAAACTTCGCAAAGTGCACTGTGTCGGCATTGCCGGCGCCGGAATGAGCGCGCTCGCGCAATTGCTCCGCGCACAGGGCTTTATGGTGACCGGCTCCGATGTCTCCGAGGAATTTCACACGAGCGCCATGTTGCGGCGCCTGCATATTCCGGTGTCGCCGTTTTCGCAGGATAACATCACTCCGGATCTTTCAGCGGTATATTATTCAAGCGCATACGGCAAGGAGCACATTGAGCGAATGGCTGCAGTACGCCTGCGCATTCCAACATATTCGTACGGGGAGGCGATTGGCACGCTGTTTTCGGAATATGACGGAATATTAATCGTGGGGACGCATGGGAAAACCACAACAGCGGCGCTTGTGGGACACGTCCTCGCGCTTTTGGGCAAGGACCCCACCGTCGTGGTGGGTGGAGTTGTGCGGGCGTGGAAAAGCAATGTGCGCGTGGGGGCCTCGCGGCTCATGGTGCTTGAGGGGGACGAATACCAGGAGAAATTTCTTTACGCGAAACCGCAAACACTGATTATTACTTCTCTTGATTACGACCACGCGGACTATTTTGCCGACAAAGATGCGTATGCCGACGCCTTCCGTAAATTGACGCGCAACGTGAAAGAAGGGGGCATGCTCATAACGCACCCCTCAATAGTCCGTACGCTCGGGCGCGCGGCAGTTTCGGACACAGGAAAGTTCCGCGTTCTTGCAAAAGAGGAGGAACGAGAATCCGCCCTGTTGCGTCGGGCAAGGCCGTCTTTGCTGGGTAAGCACAATAAAGAAAATATGCGGCTTGCGGTCCGCCTGGCATTTACATACGGCGCTTCAGAGGAGGCGGTGTGCGGGGCGCTTGAGACGTTTGGCGGGGTTATGCGCCGCATGGAATTTTATACCAAACAAGACGCGCG
>JACPCQ010000033.1 GCA_016179715.1 Parcubacteria group bacterium | reverse complement strand
GGCCCCGGGCGCGGAGACGAAGGGTTTACGCAGTCCCCATTTAATTCCGGTGCGCACGCCGCTGTTTACAAAATTGTTTGCGGTGTTTGCGCCGTATATGCCGAGACTCTTCGCGACGACCAAAGAGGCAATAAGCAAAAGGATGGCAACGGTAAATTGGGTAAAAAACACGGCATAATTTTGAAACGCGCCGGCTGCCGTTCCCGCATTTGCCCCTTTATTGATTGTGGTTACTCTCTCGTACACTCCGGCGGCGCTAAATGCCTTGCTTGCAAGCACGTGCGTTGTGAGCCATATAAAAAAGAAATAGAGCGGGGCAAAAAAGGCGTAATTAAATAACTCCTTTTGCCATTTTTGGTATAGTCCTTGCGTTTGCGGAAGAATATTGAGCGCGAAGGCGAGCGGGGCAAGAATCAGGATGAGCACAAGCGCCACATAGCGGATAAAAAGAAACATCGCGCTGATAAATATAATGAGAGCGGCAAAAAGCGCCAAAACCGACCCCATCACTCCTGTAATAATAATCTGGCCCAAGATGTCCCAAAACCCGCCTCCGAGGAGACTGACCTGCCCACTGTTGTTGAGGATTCCGACAGCGACGATATCTTGCGGACGCAATGCCTGCCCGAGTATTTGCTGAAAATTTCCGCTTCCGTTTATAAACTCCACGGCAAGAAGGTTTGTGACATCAATAACAATGCGCGCCAACGGAAGACTAAAATTGATTAATAGCGCGACAATAATAAGTCGTGGGAGAAGAGCTTGCGCGCCGTATTTTGGGAGACGCAGAATGGTGGCGATGGCGATAAACAAAAGAATAAAGATAAAGAACATGTTTGCGATGTCCCGCGTGACGGCCCACGCGCTTGTGACAAACCCCGACGCATCCCCGTACATCGTCCCGTCCAACGTAATCCTTGCGACAAATTCCAGAATAGTCATTGCAACCAGCAAAAGATTTCCAAAAAGATCTCTCAAGGCGCTTATAAGAAACGCAACGCCCTTCAGAAGGCCGCACGCGACATCAAAATAACCGCAAGAAACATTGTTGGTTTGTGTTGCCAGGTCTTTCCCGGGGTTTGCCGCTGGTTGTTGGACAGTGCCGCCGCTTGTGCCTGCATTTGCCGGAGCGCCCGTTGCGGCTGGAGATATGCCGTTTTGAGCTGGCGGGAGTTGGTCGAACGCGTCTTGCGCCAGGGCGTATTGCGGGGATGAGAGCAGACGGGAAAAAGGAGCCAACAACAGCACCGTAGTGGTGAGGAAGATAAGAACTCCTATTCCGGCTT
Source organism: Parcubacteria group bacterium (assembly GCA_016179715.1). GTDB lineage: Bacteria > Patescibacteriota > Minisyncoccia > JACPCQ01 > JACPCQ01 > JACPCQ01. Next base: position 3,837 of record JACPCQ010000033.1, on the reverse strand, counting down.
TTTTGAGTAAGGAAGACATGAAAAATTGTCGGCTCGGTGTTTTTATTGCGTATCTTTTAATGGCAGGAGTATATATTCTTGGATTATCCTACTATTGATGGAAGGTTGTTTGCCTAAGGACCCGTTGATATTTTGGACGTGCGTTTGCGCTTCGGCGGGGCTATCAATAATGTTGCCGTCTATCTCGCGAAGTCCCGAAACTGCCCGCACTGCGGTCGCGCCGTTTGTCTGTCCCGCGGCAAGCTCCCCCTTTATTTCCTGTAACATCGCAACAATAAAAGCGCTTCGCGGAATATCGCCAATGGGAATAAATTGTTGCGGGATGAAGCGCGCAAGCAGTTCGCGCAAGGGTGTTTGCGCAATAAGCGCGTCCAGAAGAGGGCCGTTTCCGATGTTTTGTTCAAGTATCTGCTGCAATGTGGTTTCTTCGGTAATCACGCCGCGCAGGTTTTGCTCTCTGACGAAAGAATTGTTCAGCAACATCCGATACACCGATATGCGGGGAGCGGCGGGGGCGGACGAAACAGGCACGTTTCGCGGTGTCGCGACAATAGTGGAGGTTGCTATGCGGTCACTCTGTGCCTCGGCCTCGCGGAGCTCTTGTTCTAGGCGTGTACGCAGTGTGATGTGCTGTTGCTGCGGCGTGAAGGAGGGGTTTATCAAGGACACAAGGTCGTCGCTTGCCACGCAAAGTTCCGGCGTGTTCGTTTGAATGCGGTTTTTCGTAATGCGGATAAGTTGTTGGAGCGTTTCTATCAGGCCGGTTGTTCCGCTCTCCGGTGTCGCGCTCAAAAGCAGAACGGCGCGCGCCTTTTCTGCCCTGTATTGCGTCTCGGCCGCGATTGCCTCGTCCACCGCCTGTATGGGTGACAGGGAAGCAGCCGTATTTGCCGTTGTGTCGTCTTCTGAAGCGAAGAGGTCGCGTATATCACGGACGATATTCTCCAGGTCGCCTCGTGAAAGACCGCACACCGCGCCTCTGAAGTCGCCGGCAGGAACCTCGTTGATGATTCGCCGCATTTGCTGATTGGGCACCATGTTCAAAATGACATTTGGCGTTTCTTTAATGACGCCGCACAACGTTTCCGGGGAAGATGTCCTTATCGTTTCGTCTGTGGTGCTGCGGGGAGTATTGGGGTCGCGGATAATATCTCCGGTTGAGGGAGCGCGTTGTTGAGGAAGCGTAGTTGCCGCACTCCCTCCGGTGACGATACGCAACGGCGTAACTGCTTGTGCCTTTGGCTGGGAAAGTTCGTCCGCGTTCTCCTTTGCCTCATCGGTTTGTTCCAGCGCGCGCTGGTCCGATTCCAGCGTGGTCTGGAAAATACCCGCAACCGCGCCTGCGGGCTTTCGGATGGGGCACTTTTCACTAAGGCCGTAAGGGTCGTCACAGCCTTTGTCGTAGAGCGGAAAAAACCCGCCGCCCTGCTGCGCGGTGATTTGGTTGGCAATGTATGCGTTGTTTACCGCCGCCTCCAGGCGGCTCTGTTCTGCGAGAAACTGGAAAGATTCGTTGTTGGCGATGTCAAATGCGTCCCGCAGGTCTTTCCAGCCAAGAGCGGAGGCGTCTCCCGTAAAAAACTTTGCGCGGTCTTCGGCAGAGAGAAATTTTGGCGTTGCGGGGGGAAGAGCGGCCTGCGCCTTGAGCAAATCGGCGATGTGTCCGTTCGACAAGTTCTTCAGATATTGCGCTGCCGCTTGCTCTCGAGTTTTTTGCAGGTATGTTTGCGTGTTCGTAATATAGAGCGGCTCCCCGTTCTTTACCCCGCCCGTCTCCAATGCTCGCAAAATCTCTTGATTTGCCTCCTTCAGATACGTACGCGCGCGCGCCTGTTGGGCGGGGTCCTGCACGAGCTCTTTTGTGCGGAACCATTCGTTTAATCCCACATCAAATACGGGAACTGCCGCGTGTGCGAGAAGCGGCCCAAAGAGAAACAGTCCCACAAAGACGGCAAAAAGCCCGCCAGTAACGCGTCGCTCGGAAATCTTAAAAATTTTATTGGATTTTTGCGGCATAAGATAAAAAGATATAGGCATCCTCCTCCGGTTTTATGGAAAGATGATTTTGCGCAATGATTCCGGCGATATTGTCCAGCAGTGCGCGCGAACGTTCGGTTTCCTTTATATACCACTGTATTCCCACCTGCGCGCTGATGTTGTCTTGCGGCGCACGGCGCAGCGCATCTATCGCGATGCCGGTGTTTCGAAAAATATTGAGCAGGAGCAGGTGTGTTTTCTGAAATGCTTTGGGCACGGCAATCTTCGCAAGAGCATCTTCGGCCGTAGCATAAACGCGTACGCGCTCCTGGAGCGTCACGAGCAATTTCTCGTCTTTGGTTTCCGTGTAGCGCCCAAACAGGGGAAGCTCTCCTTCTTGTACGTTCCGGAAAGAAGAGTTCAGTATTGCGCCGGCCTGATTAAGATAGGCAATTTGCGCTTCCGGCGTGTTGTCGCCGGCAAGAAGCGCCTGTGCCGTGTACTTATCCTGCAGAACATTTTTTGCGGCCTGTATCACGGCTTGGTTTGTAAGTTCGTCTTGCTGTTCCTCCGTTATTTGTGCGTAAGGGGCGGCGAGCTTGAGGTACTCTTTTGCAAAAAGGCGCGCTACCCGGGCGGCGGGACTGCCCTCTTCGTTCTCCGGAAGCACAGGAAGCTCGGGCAGGGCAACAAGCAAGTCATCCGGGCCTGCGGTTAACGGATCTCTTCCTAAGGCAAGTTCCTCGCCGTCTGAAGTGCCGTCAAAATCAGTGTCGGAATTATTCGGGTCGGTTTTCCAAAGCAGTTCCTCCCAATCTCTAAGCCCGTCGTTGTCTGTGTCGGCGACACCCGCTTGCGGGGAAGCGGCGGGCTCGGGGCTGATTATTGTTGAGTCAGTTTGTTGAGGAATACGTACCCCGGAATGCAAAGCAGGGAATACTGTTTTAGACAACCAAAACACGCCTCCGAATAGTACGGAGATAACAAGAAAAGAAAACAGTGTATTTTTTGTGGGTAAGCTGTTCAAATACGCCGAAAAGGCGCCGACTTTACGGCATTTTTATTATAGCACCGACCAAAGGCAAGTTTATGCGTTGTTTATCCACAGAGGGGCTTTGCACACTGATTATTTTTTGCGCGGGTTGGTGTTTTGCACGCACAATACCCCCTCAATAATTTCCCGATACGACAATTCTGATACAATAATAGTGTATGAATGGCGAAGCTTTTGCGCGAGTGAAAAAACAATACAAAACCGTTCTTACTCTCTCTCTTATTGTTGTTGCCGCGCTTGTCTTGCTCGGCGCATTAGGGAAGGCGGTGTTTTTTTCTCAAGCGCCGGAATTCTTTTCCGCATCGCGGCCGCGCCCAGCCTCTCCGTCTTCGGATTCCGGCATCGTTTCTGTGCGGCGGCCTCACGCGGCCCAAACACCGCGGGACAACCTGCCGACCATGCCGACAGAGGGGCTTGGCTGGGCAGAACCGGATGCCGGTCTTTTCGGGAAAGCGCTGGGTTCGGCAAAGAAGTTTGCCGAGGAGTTTTTGCCCCCTTCCGGCCCGGAGTCGCGTAAGGCCGGGAGTACAGAAACGGAAACGGATGAGGAGCTTTTTCACCGCGCGTACCCCGATTATTATCTTGCATATCTTTATCAGATGCAGGAGCTGATGCGGCGGGAAGGCGCGCTGGAAGAAAGTCAGGCAACCATGTTTCGCGACGAAAACGACATTGTGGCTTTTTTAAATATTTTTGCGCGTTATCTTGCCCGAACTCATGTCATTTCGCCGGACACGCTTGCTTCCGCGCTGCAGGGCATAAATGTTACAATGCGCGAGCTCAATACGCGGGAAGCGCTGTTGCAG
>JACPCQ010000056.1:15426-29749 GCA_016179715.1 Parcubacteria group bacterium | reverse complement strand
CCGGCTTCGTCAATGTGTTTATCTTGCGGTAAGATGTCTTGTATTTCTATAAGTGCGGGCGTTGTCGTGGCGGATAGGGGGGGTGTGATAGCAACGTATTCTGATGGTGCGGTGTGGATGCTTGAGAATACCCCGATAAAAACAAGCAGATTTATTGCCAGCGTCTTCAGCACAGAGAAGAATGTGAACACATATTCCAACATAGGCCTTCTTTAATAGTACGTAATTTTATCTGTGGATAACAGCTCTAGCCCTCGCGGCGGTTAAAAATATATAATAGAAGCATATAGGGATAACGAATTAATAATATAATATGGATGGCACGACAAACAAAACATCAATGATTGTTGCGGTGATTGTTGCGTTGCTGGTTGGCGCTGCGGCGGGGTATTATATCGGGCTTTCTCGCGGCGCCGCACCGCAGGCGGCGGCGGAAGCGGGCGAGCAGGGGGAAGCATCGCCAAACCCGTTTCGCGCAGCAACGACAAACCCGTTTGAGGGAGGGTATCGCAACCCTTTTGGTGAGGCAAAAACCAATCCCTTTGCGCAGTAAGCACATGTAAAAGGAGTTTTTTATTGATAAGTTTTTATGAAAAACAATCACCTGCATGTTCATTTTTTTGTATATTTGTTTGCGCCAATAATATTTTTATTACTGACCACTGCGGTTGCTTCGGCTCAAGGGATTGAGGGATTGGAGTTTCCGGTTCCGGAACTTGGGGGTTGCGAAAGCCCTGCGGCGTGTGAGGCGTTTTGTGATGACCCTGAACATATCGCGCAGTGCGTGGAGTTTGCGAAAACGCATAACCTGGTTGAGTATGAGGACAAGGCGGAAGTTCGTGAGCGAGTGATTGCGGGAGGCCCGGGCGGGTGCAAAAGCGAGGCAGAATGTTATGCGTATTGCGAAAATCCGGAGCATGGCCGCGAATGTGTGGATTTTGCGGAGGCGAATGGTTTTATGGCGCCGGAGGAGGCCAGACGCGCACGCGCAGACTTGGAGCGCGGCAAGAAGTTGGGGGCGGGGTCCGGGCCTGGCGGATGTAAGTCGGAAGAGTCTTGCAAGGCATTTTGTCGTGAGCCCGCGCATGTTGAGGAATGTGTCGCGTTTGGCGTGGAGCAGGGTTTTATGACGAAGGAAGAAGGGGAACGTGCGTTGCAGCATGGCCGCGTCTTTACGGAAGGCGGGCCGGGTGGATGCAGGAGTGAGGCGGAGTGCCGCGCATATTGCGACAATCGTGATCGTGTTGAAGAATGCGTCGCATTCGGTGTTGAACAAGGCATGATTGCGCCGCAGGAAGCCGAGCGGATCCTAGAGCAGGCCCGACGCGCGCCGCGTCTTACGCCGGAGAACCCGGGTCCGGGCGGGTGTTTGGAAGAACGCAAGTGCCATGCGTACTGCGAGGATTCGGCGCATGCGGAAGAATGTATTGTCTTTGCTGAAACAAACGGTTTTATGACGCCTGAAGAAGCGGCACAGGCGCGCAAATTTTCGCGTCTTGCGGAAGTGGAAGGTCCGGGCGGGTGTCGCGGCAGGGAATGCCGGGATTATTGTGATGCGCCCGGGCACGAAGAAGCATGTCTTGACTTTGCCTTGCGTGAAGGGCTTATCCCGGCTGAAGAAGCTGCTCAAATAAAAAAGTTTTTACAAATTTCAAAAGACGGAGGGCCGGGCGGATGTCGGGGAAGAGAGTGTAAAAATTATTGTGAAGACCCGGGACACCAAGAAGAGTGTTTTGCTTTTGCGGTGGAGCATGACCTGATTCCGCCGGAAGAACGCAAACAAGCGGAGATCGGCATAAAACTTGAGCGCCAACTTAAGGCGGGCGGCGGACCGGGAGGATGCCGGAGCGAAGATGAGTGTTTTGTGTATTGTTCTGACCCTGCGCATAATCAGGAGTGCGTAACGTTTGTGTCAGGTACCGCCGGTATCTCGGTTGAGGAGGCACAGGCCATGCTTTTAGAGTTCTCGGAGAAGGGGCCGCGCGAGCGTTTCCAACGCGGGCCGGGAGAATTCGGGCCGCCGCGGCCCGGTGAATTTGGCCCCGAAGGAGATTTTGATGTGGAAGATTTTAATAAGTTTGGCCCGGGCGCTGAAGGGGAATTCCAACGCCGGTTTGAAGCGGAGCGCGGGCGCCAGATACGCGAATTTAACGAGGATAGAGCTGGTGATTTTCGCTCCGGAGGAGGTGCCGGGGGATTTGCGGGGCCCGGAGGATGTAAAAACGCAGAAGAGTGTTTTAGGTACTGCACTGACCCGGCGCACCGGGCAGAATGTGCGGGGTTAGGCACGCCGGATTCCTCGGGCGGAGCGGGCGCGCGCGGTTTCTTCGTGCCGGCGCAAGACGGCGGCACTGCGGTGCCTTCCGGGGATACAGCGACACAGAGATCGGGGACGGCGCAAACTTCCGGAGTCACTGCGCGCCCTCCTTCCGTACGACTGCAGTTTGACCAGCGTTCCGGCTTATATCAATTTTCTCTCTCGCTTACCGAAGGGATTGAAGAATTTACGCTGGTAAAAGCGGACGGCTCGCGGTACGGCGGAGGCGTGAACTGCGAGAAGAATTATGAAAATAAGATTATCAATCTTGGCGGATACGACCCGGAACAATTGCTTGTGCGCGGGTGCGGCGGGGGAGAATATGCATATGACCTTATACGATCGGGCGATATATTTCGTACCGCGCCGCCGGGAGCCCTGCAAACACAGCGCGCGGGAGCAGAACAGCGCGCGGCGGAAGAAGTGAGACAGCGGACCGAAGAAGAAGCGCGCCGGGAAGCAGAAGAGGCGATTCGTCGTGAGGTAGAAGCAGAAATACGTCGGCAGACCGAAGAAGCGATTCGGAGCGGAGCCGGAGTACCTGAAGGAGCTCTTCCGATACAAAACAGCATAGACATATTGCGCCAAGTTGTCCCGGAAGCTCCGATAGCGCCTCTGGAACCGCGCCTGCCTCTGCGTGCTGCACCACCGCAATCGTTTTTTGGGGCGGTAATACAAGCATTCGGAGGATTATTGCGCTAAGTCGCTTTTGATTTGTTTCTTGCCGTCTATGCAGAGGACTTCCCAAACGCTTTGGTTTCTTCGTCTTGGACTTGCGGCAACATTTTTGTGGTCTGGTGTTGATATGATCCGGCATCCGGAAATCTGGCAGGGGTTTCTGCCGGAGTTTTTTGCGCAGATACTTCCGTTTTCCGTCTCGCATTATCTTTTATCGCAAGGGATTGCGGAGGTCGCAATCGGACTCTCGTTTTTAAGCGGAATATTATTGCGCTGGTTTTCACTTTTTGCGGCGCTTGAACTTTTGGGCATCGTGGCGCTTGTCGGCGTTGATGCGGTAACATTCCGCGACCTCGGACTTTTGGGCGGCGTGCTTGCAATTATTTGGACGTACTGGGCGCAGCCACATTCTTTTATAAAACTCTCCAAACACTGACCGTGCCACAAACCATTGACAAACCATACACCCCATTGTTTCGTGGAGTGTCCTAGTTTAAAGGTGCTGAGAGGAATTTAGTGTTGCAAAAGGTAATACGAAAAGCGGCTCGGATGTCCGCGCGCGTTGGACAACTCGCTTTCAGGGTTGAATAACCGGTCTAGGAGAGTATCGCGCCGATAATGTCGGGGTGGCCAGCGAGGAATGCGGCAGAGGACATCTCTTTTTTCCCTTCCGGCTTGAGTGAGGAGACGCAAAGCGCTCCGTTTCCCGTCGTGACAGCAAATGCATCATCTGCTGTATCCGCACATTCCGCGATGTGTTTGTGGGCATATACGGTACCAACAAGTTTGGTGTCCGTGCTGGCGCGGATGACGGATGCGCGCAAAAGCTGCAGCTGCATTTGTTTTCCGCTTCCTTTTTTCCAGAAGGTATAAGCACTCGGCCAGGGCTGGTAGGCGCGGATTTTTCGCTCAAGCATGAGGGCGGATTCATGCCAATCAATATGGCCGTCTTTTTTGGTGATAAGTTTTGTGCGCGTCGCCTTATCGTGGTCTTGTTCTTTTGCCGCGCACGAGCCGTCTAACCAATCCGGCAATATCTCAAGCAATGTTTCTGCACCAAGCTTTGCGAGCGCTTGTTCAAGTTGGGGTGTCGTGATGTGCGGGTCAGTGATTGTGTAGTTTTTTTGCGCGAGAATCGGGCCGTGGTCTGTCTGCTGGTCGGTGAGCATAATGGAAACGCCCGTGAGTGTTTTGCCCGAGAGAATTGTTGTCTGAATGGGGGACGGGCCGCGCAAACAGGGCAGAAGCGACGGGTGAATATTAAGCGTGCCGCGTCGGGGCATTTCCAACAGTGCGGTGGGGAGCAACTTTCCGTAGGAAGCGATGAGAAAAACATCAGAACGAGTTTTACGCAGTATGCTTAGAAATTTCGTATCGGTTATGTCTTTAGGTTGGAGTACGACAGCCCGATGAACTTTTCCCCATGTGCGCACAACATTTTCTTTCGGAGTTCTGTTCTGTCCTGCGGCGGCATCGCGTTTTGTGACAATGATTGCCGGCGTGCCGTATTGTTCCCGGAGCGCTTCCAGAGCAGGGAGACCGAACGCGGAGCTGCTGAAAAAGACGTAATTCATTTTTTGGAAGAAGTGATGGAATGCAAATCAGTTGCCTTATCAACAAAAATAATCCCTTCGAGATGGTCGATTTCATGCTGGACGACTTGCGCAAAGAGGCCGGAGGCCCCGCGCGTGAATTTTTTTCCGCGTTCGTCAAGAGCCTCTACGGTAATTTTTTCATAACGGCGCACTTTGCCAAACTGCCCGTCTACGCTCAAGCACCCTTCCTCGAGCAGCCGTGCAGCGCGTGAATGCCGAAGAATTTTTGGATTGATAAACACCATCACCGGCTCTTTTTCCCGTTCTGCTTTTTTTTGTTCGGCTTCGTCGGGCGACTCGTCATCATGTCCCGGCTTGTAGGCGCGTTCAAGCACGAGAAATATGCGAAGAGAGATTCCCATCTGCGGAGCCGCAATGGCGACACCATTTTCGGTGCCGCGCAACGCCGCGGACATATGCTTGATAGCCGAGGAAATTTTTTTAGAGCCGATATCGTTTTTGGCTACGGGCACGGCGCTCTTCCGGAGCACCGGATCCCCGAGTTGTCTGATTGGGCTAGCAGTTTCCATGTGCGGTTTTGTTATAGGTCATAAAACGAGTTCAACGCGCATGAGCGTATCACTGTCAAGAACGTACAGCGCCTCGGCATTTCCTATGCGCGCAAAGAGCGGTTTGTTTCCCTTATATACCGGCTGTAAAAGGCGCCCCGTTCCACGCCCATCAAGCTCCATAGCAAAAACGCCGTTACTTACCGCAATGAGCATAACATCGTTTCTTTTTGGAAAATATTCAATTTGGCGAATGGGGAATCTTGAGTGGAAAATCTCTTCCGTACGGGCCAGCAGGTAATAGGGAAGCGTGGATGTACCGGCAAGCCAGGTTACGCTTACGACATTTTGTCCCGGGTCTAACAAAAGACGCTGCTGGTCATGGAAAGCCAGATGCTCTAACGGGTTGTAGTCGGGGTCTTGCGCCGTCGGGCTTACGGGGTTGATAAAAGCGGCATCCACGAAATTTTCATCAGGATATATTGTCGCGATTACCGTCCCTTTTTCGTGACGCAACGTAACCGCATTTCCCTCCCAAGAAAGTACGGTGAGAAAGTCATTGTATGTCAGTACCTGTTCGGTTGCGGCATCGCGTCTATTTATAAAGCGGTCCTGTTCCGGACGATAGAAAACAGCGCGCTTTTTTCCGTTTCGTTCTTCTACCAACAACAACACTGATCCGTCACGGCTTGAAAAAAGTTCTGTAAAGGTGCCGGCGGTGAGCACAATTCCTCTCGGCTGCTGCGGCACGAGGAACGCTTTCGCTTCAGTGACGTATTCTTCCAGGACGGGAAGTTGTTTTTGCCAAGGCCAATATCCGTCCTTTGCAACGAGGACCGAATATGTCGCCGGCGCGAGGCTCTGGGTAAACAAACTGCGCTGTAAGAAACTCGTTTCTTTGCGAAAACGACTGTTAACATAAATCTGCATGTTCTGCCCGGGGGCTGCGATGTATAGCCCGCCGGTCTTTTTTAGCCCGAGGTTTTCGGAGATGCGATATCCTTGCGCATAGAGAAGCGTAACAAACGCAATGGCAATAAACGCGAGGACCGAAAGGGAAAAAAGAAACCGTCGATGTTGCAAAGCCATAATGATAACACATGCGTCCTGTCTGTTTTGGGCAGGCGCTTCCTGCGAGGGGGCGACGTATTCATTCTGCGGCGGGTTGGCACAAGAAAGCGGGTACTTTTTTTGTCGCAGAACAAGAGGCCCCGCAGAAAGAAAAGCAGGGCGCGATGTCAGGTTGTCGACAGCGCAAGACTAATACTTTATATAGTTGCAAAAAGAAGGTGAAAAGTCTAGAGTAGGTGCAGTGGAAGCATTTTTTATACAACCGGCGCGGCGTCTTGAGGGAGTAATTCCGGTGCGGGGCGCAAAAAATTCTATTTTAAAAGCAATGGCGGCATCATTGCTTTTTCGTACTCCTTTTTTGATAGACAACGTCCCGCACATTGTCGACTATCAACAGATGGAGAACTTGCTTGTTTCTGCGGGAGTGCTTGTGGAGCGAGTCGGAGAGCGGCAGGTTCGTCTTACTCCGCCAAGACATCCGGAAAGTACGCTTGATCCGGAGGTGGCGCAATCCTTTCGTTCCTCCGTCGTGCTTATTGGTCCACTGCTTGCGCGAACGGGAAAGGCGGTATTTCCTTACCCGGGCGGCTGCGTAATCGGCAAGCGGCCGATTGATCTTTTCTTAGAGGGACTTGCCAGAATGGGAGCGCTTGTGCGGGAAGAAAACGGAATTTTTACACTCTCTGCAAAAAGACTTGTCGGCGCGGATATTTTTTTCCGGAAGGTCAGCGTTACCGCGACGGAAACACTCATGATGGCAGCAGTGCTTGCGCGCGGAAAGACGGTGCTTTCCAATGCGGCGCGCGAGCCGGAAATTCCCGCGCTTGCGGAGTTTCTCAATTTGTGCGGCGCCCGCATCAGCGGAGCGGGCACCTCCACCATTACCATTCGCGGCGGGGCAAAACTTGACGGCGCACGGCGGGTGTTTCGGATTATTCCCGACCGTGTGGAAGCGGGGAGTTTTGCAATTCTCGCTGCGCTTCGCGGCGGGCGTTTGCGTGTTGCGAACTGCATTCCGGAGCATTTAGCCGGATTGCTCGCAGCGTTGCGGGAAGCGGGTGTTTTTATTGAGTGCGGGAAGGACTGGGTTGAGATTACCGCGCCCAAACAGCTCTTTCCGGTGAATGTCCAGACACGCGAGTATCCGGGCTTTGTGACGGATTTTCAGTCTCCTTTTATGGTATTGCTCACACAGGCTGTCGGTATGAGTACGGTTTTTGAGACGATTTATGAAGGGCGGCTTGAGTATACCAGAGATCTGAACCGTATGGGGGCGGAAATTATTCTTTGCGACCCGCATCGGGCGATAGTGGTTGGCCCAACGCCGCTCTTCGGAAGGGTGGTAGAGAGTCCGGACCTGCGAGCGGGACTTGCTTTTATTCTTGCCGCACTCGTTGCAAAAGGTCCGTCAACCGTGCAACATAAACCTCGCAAGATACGCTGTATATTACTCGTTTTTTTTGACCGCGTCTCGCTCGAAGTTTTGCAATCTCGCGATGAAAGCATTTTTGAGATGGGTTCTAACACATAAAACACATGTCGCTATTTATAAAAAAATTGGGCATTGATTTGGGAACCGCGAACACGCTGGTGTATATTCCGCGCAAGGGCGTTGTGCTTAACGAGCCTTCGGTTGTTGCGGTGGCGATGCCGGATAACAAGGTGCTCGCGGTCGGGAATGAAGCGAAAGTGATGATCGGGCGGACCCCCGACAACATCATCGCGTATCGTCCTATGAAAGACGGAGTTATCGCGGACTACAGGGTAACCGAAGCGATGCTTCGTTATTTTATCCAAAAAGCGCTGGGCAGCTTTAACCTCTTCAAGCCGGAGGTTCTTGTATCCGTCCCTGCCGGAGTAACGTCCACCGAGCGCAGGGCTGTCGTGGAGGCGGCAATAAAAGCGGGCGCGCGCGCGGCGTATGTTGTCAAAGAACCGATACTTGCTGCGATCGGAGCGGGGATACCTATCTACGAAGCCGTCGGGCACATGATTGTTGATATTGGCGGCGGCACGACGGATGCCGCAGTAATTTCACTCGGCGGAATTGTCGCCTCTACGTCAGTGAAAGTTGCCGGTAATAAAATTGACCAAGCGATTGCCGAGTACATCAAGAAAAATTTTAATCTTGCCATAGGCGATCGTACGGCCGAAGAAATAAAAATCTCCATCGGCTCGGCAGTGCCGCTTGAGAAAGAGGAGTCTTATGAAATCAAGGGACGCGATTTTCTTACCGGTTTGCCGCGCACTGCGGTGGTAAAAACAAATGAGATTACCAAAGCGATTGAAGGAGAACTGCGTGAAATTACCCGCGCAATCAAAACGGTACTGCAGGATACTCCTCCGGAACTTGCTTCGGACATCATTGATCAGGGGATTGTGATGACCGGCGGAAGCTCGCTTCTGCGAAATATTGATGAGTCGGTCTGGCGCGCCACAGGCGTGCGCGCGCGAGTCGTGGAAGACGCATTATTTTGTGTTGCAAAGGGAACGGGAATCGCACTGGAGCACCTTGACATTTATAAGCAAAGTGTCGTGGCAAAGCGCTGACGCATGCCGCATATGCCATGTCGGTAAATCGTACGCAATTACTTATGACTTACATGCGCAAGCGTCCGCTTGCGCATGGATATGTCGTGGTGGAGTCTGGCGGCGCATTCGCGCCACTCATTACGGAACTCACATCATTTTTTACGAGTACGTTGCCCGGGTCCGACGTTGTCGTGTATGAAGACGCGCTCTTTGGCATAAATGAAGCGCGCGAACTGCGGCGGAAGGCCCATCTGACCGCGCCAAACAGTAAATTTTTTCTTGTTGCCTCTCCACGACTTTCGATTGAGGCGCAAAACGCGCTGCTTAAAGTTTGTGAAGATCCGCCAAGCCAGACGCACATATTTATTTTTGTCGTATCTCCCGACGCGTTATTGCCGACATTGCGTTCCCGGCTCGTATCGGTGACGCTTCCGGTCGCGTACGACTTACATCCTGAACGGGAAACGGAACTTATGAAATTTTTGCGCGATACTCCGGAAACGCGCTTGCGCATGGTAACAAAATATGCAACAGACCGTACGTGGACTGCGGCGCTCCTTCGCGACCTGGAGGTGCTTATTGTGGGGTGGGGGCTGGTGGGAAAGGATCCGGAGTGGACAAGCGCTCTTGAAACGATCAACAACATGCGTACGGCACTTTATCGTCCGGCGGCGGCAAGCCGCATGATTGCTGAATATGTGACCCTAATGCTTCCGTTGTTGGCCGAACAGGATATCCCGGGGCAAAAAGATAAGACACAATAAGATATAAAGTGTAAGAATTAACTGCGTTATTTACCCCCACACCAGAAAGCCACGGGTGTAAACCCGTGGTGTGGGGGTTTACGCTTCGCCTCTTGGTATCGGCGCACTCTTCGGGGGGATAATTCTGCTGTTTTCCCGACAGAAGAAGAAGGCGCTGCTTCTTGGGTAGACGAGAGGTGACGCAGGAAGTCCGGGGCGGCTTGGTCCATCCAAGCCGCTTTTCATATCGGCTCTTTATTTTGTTTTGACGGGCTTCTTGTGCTATGCTTAAGGAGTATGAATTATGATTTTAAGCCGACAGAGCGCCGGGTACAGGAGATTGCGGAGCGGTTGCGCCGCGAGCTTGTCGGGCTGCGCACCGGTCGCGCCACGCCTGTACTGATTGAAAATGTTTTGGTGGAATATCATGGGACGAAAGTCGTGCTGAAGCAGCTTGCCGCAATACAAATAGAAGATGCGCGTACACTGCGGGTACAACCGTGGGACCCCGCAAGCGTGCTTCCGATAGAAAAAGCATTGCAGAGCAGCGATATCGGCGTACAGCCCGTGGTAGATAAAGAAACCATTAGAATTATTTTGCCGGAGCTTACGCAGGAGCGCAGAGAGCAACTGACGAAATTGGTGCATGAAAAATTAGAAGACATGCGCGTTGCGTTGCGCCAGCAGCGCGATATTACTTGGCATGATATACAGGGAAAAGAGCGCGCGAAAGAGCTGACTGCTGATGATAAATACTACCTCAAAGACCAACTGGAACGCATTGCCGGCGAAGGAAACAAGTTGCTTGAGTCAATTGTCGCGAAGAAAGAGGCAGAATTGAAATTTTAACTTTGCGTTGCATATATAATGCAGGACGACCATGTTTGTGCTCATCTTTTTTATTGTTTTGGCCTTGCTTGTCCTTTCTCATGAATTTGGACATTTTCTCTTCGCAAAGCTTCGCGGTATTAAAGTGGAGGAATTTGGTTTTGGATTTCCACCGCGCTTGTTTGGGTTTCGCAAAGGAGAAACGCTGTACTCGTTTAACCTTATTCCTTTCGGAGGGTTTGTAAAAATATTCGGAGAAGACGAGACCGACCCAAGTATTTCAAGAAGCTTTGCAGCTGCTCCTATCGGATGGCGCGCGTTGGTAATTTCTGCGGGGATTCTTTTTAACTTTCTGCTCGCCTGGGTGCTTTTTTCCATTGGATTTGGCGTGGGAATGCCCTCGGCAGTACCGGAGGGAAGGGCGGAATCTTTTCGTGATGTTCGGGTGGCCATTACCGAAGTTTTTCCTGAAACTCCCGCCGCGACTGCGGGGCTGGAAGCGGGGGACTACGTGACCAGTCTGGAATACGATGGACAAACGGTCACTGTTGCGCGCACGACGGATGTCCAGCAATTTATCTCCCGGCACCGCGGAGAGACCGTAACAATCAACATTGACCGCAACGGCGCGCCGGTGAGGCTTGTCGCAGTGCCGGCGCCGGATCCGCAGGAGGGCAGAGGGGCTCTGGGAATCGCCATGGCACATATCGGCATTGAAAAAGTGTCGTGGTACCATGTGCCTTGGAGAGGACTTACGGAAGCCACTGCTCTGGTGAGCACTGTGGGCAGGGGACTTTTTGGATTATTGCGCGGAGTGGCAACGGGTTCTGCCGCGCTCGGGCAGGTGGTAGGACCGGTGGGAATTGCGATGATTGTCGGAGATGTTTCGCGTATGGGATTTTTGTTTCTCTTGCAATTAGTTGCTTTTTTGTCGGTGCACCTCGCGCTTATAAATCTTATTCCCTTCCCCGGACTTGATGGAGGACGCCTTCTTTTCTTACTTATTGAATTCATACGCGGCTCGCCGGTGAGTCGGCGAATCAGCACGTACACGCATACGGCGGGTTTTATTGCGCTGCTCTTGCTCATGGCGCTTATTACGTATCATGACATCGTGAAACTCTAAAGTATCTATGTATCAATCACGCCTTTTTACGAAAACGATGCGGGAGGAGCCCAGCGGAGAAATTGCCGCAAGCGCCATACTTCTGGAGCGCGGCGGCTTTGCGTTTAAGAATTCTGCGGGCGTGTACACATTGCTGCCTTTGGGCTGGCGCGTCATTGAGCGCATTAACACGATTGTCCGCGAGGAGATGAATGCAATCGGAGGGCAGGAAATGCTTATGCCGGCGCTGATTGAGCGCAGGTATATGGAGGCGACGGGGCGGTGGAATATGGATGTCGGGTTTCGCGCGCATGTGCGGGGGGAGGAAGACGAGGCGCAGTTTGTGCTTGGCTGGAGTCACGAAGATATTCTTGCCGCTATGGCGGTGCGGTTTATTAACTCCTATCGGGACCTCCCGCTTGCGGTGTATCAGATTCAGACGAAATTTCGCAATGAAGCACGCGCAAAGTCAGGACTCTTGCGCGGGCGTGAATTTATGATGAAAGACCTTTATAGCTTTCATGCCACGCAAGAAGACTTGTTTCGTTATTACGCGGAGGTGCGCAAGGCTTACGAGTCTGTTTTTCACCGCTGTAGCTTGGAGACATACTACACTCTTGCCGGTGGCGGAGTATTTACACTGCAGAACACGCACGAGTTTCAAGTGCTTTCGGATATCGGCGAAGATACGATTTTTTTCTGTAAGGCGTGCGGATATGCCGAGAATGATGAGGTTGCCACGCTAAAGGAGGGGGCAGTGTGTACGCAATGCGGCGCGGCGGCAGTGCAAAAAGGAAAGTCTATTGAAGTAGGAAATATTTTTCCTTTAGGCACGAAATACGCACAGGCTACCGGTCTCTTTTTTGCCGATGAGCGCGGTGAAAAAAAGCCGGTGGTCATGGGTTCCTATGGAATTGGCATCAGCCGGCTCATGGCGACGGTTGTGGAGATTCATCGCGACGAACGCGGCATCGTCTGGCCGGAATCTCTCGCTCCGTTTACTGCGCACCTTTTGTTGCTTGATGAAAGCCAGCGTTCGGAGACAGACGCGCTTTACCGGCGCCTGCGCGATTGCGGCATTGCGGTATTGTATGACGAGCGGCAGGGAGTAAGCGCCGGGGAGCGATTTGCCGATGCGGACCTCCTCGGTATACCGTATCGCGTTGTGGCGAGCAAAAAAACCGCGGCGCTTCATAAATACGAAGTGAAAAGGCGAGACGAACAGCAAGAGCGGCTGGTAGAAGAAAGTGCCTTGCGGGAGATATGTCGCACGAAGCAGCAAAAATGATCAACAAATTTTTTTCGTTATTTTCTCACGATATCGGGATAGATCTCGGAACTGCGAACACGCTTGTGTATGTGCGCGGGGCCGGTATTGTGATTAACGAGCCATCAGTGGTTGCGTTAAATCAGAAAACAGGACAGGTTGTTGCGGTTGGGGCGGAGGCAAAACGAATGCTCGGACGCACCCCCGGCCATATTGCTGCTATACGACCGTTGGTGGAAGGAGTCGTTTCTGACTTCGAAATTGCAGAGGAGATGCTCACCTATTTTATCAAGCGCGCGCACAGTGAATCACGATATCTTGTTGCGCGTCCGCGTATCGTGATTGGTATTCCTTCCGGCATCACTGATGTGGAGCGCAGAGCCGTACACGATGCCACGCGCAACGCCGGCGCGCGCGAAGTGTTTTTGGTGGAGGAACCGATGGCTGCAGCCATAGGGGTGAAGTTGCCGGTGAGGGACCCGGTAGGAAGCATGATTGTCGATATCGGCGGCGGGACAACGGATGTCGCAGTTATCTCTCTGGGCGGCATTGTGACTTCTATTAACCTGCGTGTTGCCGGGGATCGTTTTGATCAGGATATTGTGCATTATGCGCGGGACGAATTCAAGATTCTTCTTGGTGAGAAGACCGCGGAAGAAGTAAAAATCGCCATTGGGTCGGCGTGGAAAGGGGAAAGAGCCATTGAATCGACCATTCGGGGCAGGGATTTAATCACGGGACTTCCCCGTGAGGTAATTGTTACTGATGCGGATATTCGTGAAGCACTCGGGAAATCTTTGCGCGTACTGGTGGATGCAGTAAGAAGGGTAATGGAACAGACGCCTCCGGAACTGGTAGCGGATATTATGCACAGAGGCATCGTTGTTGTCGGAGGAGGTTCTTTCCTTCGGGGGATAGATAAAGTGATTGCGGCCGACACAAAAATCCCCGTACATATTGCGGAAGACCCGATGACGGCGGTTGTGCGCGGCACGGGGATCATTCTTGAACATCTCAAGGATTTTCAGGAAGTCATTATTGAACATGAGTCCACGATTTCACCACAGTAAGAAAACGCGGCATACACAAGCAGTCTTCTGGGGAGGCGCGCTGGCGGCGCTTCTTTTGTTGTTATCACTTTTTTTCCCGACGATGCGGACAGGACTGCAACGCAGAATTTTTATTACCGTCGTGCATCCTGCGACAAAGGGAGAAGAGTTTGTGCGAAAACGTATTGACGCGGCTGCCGCAGCGCTAAAAGGAAGGCAATCCGTTGCGCGGGAGAACGACGCATTAGAAATGCGTGTGGCAGAACTGGAACTCCGGGAACACACCCATGCTGTGCTTGAACTGGAAAACGAACGACTTCTTGCTTTGCTGGGAAGGCCGGAGTCGCGTGATGCCGTTCTTGCTTCGGTATTGGTATATCCTCCGGATATCGCCCCGGACATTTTGATTGTTGACGCGGGACAAGAACACAACGTGCGTCTGGAGATGCGCGTAATCACGCCTGGCGGAGTATTATTGGGCCGAGTAAGCGAAGTAGGATTACGGCATAGCCGCGTGACGCTCGTGTCTGCTACCGGAAATCTGGAATCGGTAATAGTTGCTGAAGCCGGATTACCAGTCGTTGCCGAGGGAATGGGAGGGGCAAATCTGCAAATTGTGCTTCCAAAGA
>JACPCQ010000056.1:0-15388 GCA_016179715.1 Parcubacteria group bacterium | reverse complement strand
AAAGACTTTTGAACTTTCTTCCGGCATGCATATCATCACGTCCGATACCCGGCCGTTTTTTGTGGGCGTGGTGGAGGAAATAGCAGGGGATGAGGCCAGTCCGTCACAGATATTGCGGTTCCGCCTTCCCGTGAACATTCGGCGGATTCGTGAAGTGATGCTTGTGGGCGAATGAGCAATTAACCTATGTCTGTATTATATCGCGTCATGCTTCTGGCTGGGTTTCTTACGCTCACGGTGATTGTACCCTGGAGCGCGGAGCTTGGGATTTTAGCCGGCATTGTCGTCGTCATCCCCGCGCCGGAATTGCTTTTGGTGGGTCTTATGCTCGATGGTTTTTTCGTCGCCCCTTTCGGATTTTTTACTAGCGGCATTGTTTTGCTGTTTATTGTAAGCCATCTTGCGCGTCGCTTGATGCAGCAATACAACACACTCACCGTTTTACTTTCAGCAGTTCTTGTCGCGCTCGCTTACTGGGGCGTTTTTTGGGTGCTTGCGCCAGCATTTCAAGTGCCGGCGCTTTTTCTCTCCCCAACACACCGACCGTTCTGGATCTTTTTTATCGGCGTACTTGCAAGCGCCCTTTTAACACAGATTATATACAAGCGCCGATAAAACGTTCACCCCGTACCACAGGAAGCCCTGTGGTACGGGGTGAAGCGGGCTGCGCACTAGCCCCCGCATATAATACGTGCAATAATGGCATTCATGAAATGGGATCGGCGGAGTCAGCGCAGACGCGGAGCAGAAATCTCTCCGGATGAAATATTTCTTGATGCAAAAAATCTTCCGGGATTTGAATACGGTCGCTTGGAAGGACGCTTGGAACGCCCCTTGACGCGAAGGGCGGTGATAAGTATGGGCGCGCTCTTTATGCTCTTCGGGTTTATTATCTTTGGACGCACATTTTTTCTGCAGCTGGTGCACGGGTCGTCTTTCGCGTACCGTGCAGAATACAACCAACTGCAAAAACAGTTGCTTATTCCGGAACGCGGGTTGCTTTATGACCGCAATAACGCGCTACTCGCCTGGAATAATCCGGCTTGGCGTGTTGTGGTTCGCGCAAAACACGTCATGGAGCAGGGGACGCTGGAAGACGATATCACCGCCTTTGCCGGGAAGATTTCTGATGCGTTATTGCGTGAAGCATTGACAGAGCGTCTTGCAGAGCGAATCGCGAGGGCGCGCGCGCAGAATACTGATCTGCTTGTGGCGGAAATTTTTAACTGGGAGACGGCGCAGCGCTTCCCGCGTACTGCTTCGCGCATCCCGTTCGCTGTTGAGCAATTTACCTCGCGCTCTTACGATCGTCGGCAGGGGCTCGCACATGTCATCGGGTATCTTGGACGTAGTGAGAACCCGGATACGAATATGCTCGCGTTTTCCCCGCATCTGGAGGGAAAGGCAGGCGCGGAAAACTTTTACGAGACAGTGCTGGGCGGACGTCCCGGCACGCGCATTGTTGAATTTAATTCTCTTGGCGAGCGGGTTGAGGAATACACACAAGCCTCGCCGCAATCCGGAGAAAGCATCATGTTGACTGTGGATGCCGAACTTTCCGAAAGACTTTTTCAAATTATAGAACAGGTAGTCCGGGAGCGCGGGTTTAGCGGAGGGGGCGGCATTGTTTTGGATATCGCGAGCGGCGAAGTTCTGGCGCTTACAAGCTATCCTGAATACGATGCCACCATCCTGACACAAGGGAGACCGGCATCCGCAATAGGCGCGATGGTTGCTGATCCCGGAAAACCGTTTTTTAACCGTGTCGTACAAGGACTCTATTCGCCGGGGTCAATTTTCAAACCCGTTATTGCTGTTGGCGCGCTTGAAGAGGGGACAGTTTTGCCTGACAGGGCAGTCTTTAGTTCCGGAAGCATCAGCGTGCCCAATCCCTACGATAAGGACAAGCCGTCAGTGTTTTATGATTGGAAAGCGCACGGATGGGTTGATATGCGCCGCGCCCTCGCGGTTTCTTCAAATGTGTATTTCTATTCTGTGGGAGGCGGTTTCGGAGATGTTGCCGGCCTGGGCATTGAACGGATTAAATTGTATGCGAGCCGCTTTGGTCTCGGCAAACTTTCGGGGATTGATCTTCCCGGTGAGGAAGGGGGGTTTATACCCGATCCGGCGTGGAAGGCGGCGCAGACCGCAGATGCTACGTGGAGAATCGGCGACACTTATAACGTGAGCATCGGGCAAGGAGGCCTTCAAGTTACACCACTCCAAATGGCCGTTGTGGCGGCAGAGATAGCAAACGGCGGAATGCTTGTACATCCGCACCTGCAAAAAGAAGTACACGGAGTTGACGGCGAAACCAAAACTTCTTATTTTGCCGCAAAACCAATCGGACTCTCGGCTTCTTCGCTTGCGGTGGTGCGAGAGGGCATGCGGCGCGCGGTGACGGAAGGAACCGCGCAAGCATTACAGAGACTGAATGTAACGGTTGCGGCAAAGACAGGCACGGCAGAAATCGGTTCCGGAAAACGAGTGAACTCTTGGGTAATCGGGTTTGCTCCCTATGAGCGCCCGCGCATTGCATTTGCCGTTGTGCTTGAAGATGGAGATGCGCACAATCTCATTGGCGCGCCATTTGTCATGCGGCAGTTCTTGGAGTGGGTGCAGGGACATGCGGTACAATACATTGTTCCATCGCCGCCACTTTCAGGGCAGACATCTTTTCGGGTTGCGGCGGATAATGAAGTTTGACATTTCTTTCTCGGTGTAGTAGATATAAATGGATGTAAATGAATCGTATGCCGGAGCTTGCCGCACAGGAACAGCAGTAAAAATAGACTGCTTTGAGCAGACTATTTGTTATTAATTTTTTTACAAGCACTGATTTATCACAATGAATGAACAAGAAGCGGTCTATTTAAGTGAAGATGGACTGCGAAAGCTGCAGGAAGAATTAGGACTGTTAAAGAGTGAACACCGCAGAGAAATTGCTGCGCGTCTTGAGTATGCAAAAAGTCTTGGGGATCTTTCTGAAAACGCGGAATACCAGGAAGCAAAAGAAGAACAGTTCTCAAACGAGCGGCGCATCGCAGAGATAGAAGATCTGCTTCGTCGTTCCCGGACATTACCCAGACCTGGAAAAATAAGGACAAATGTTGCAGTTGGAGCAACCGTATTGATGGCTAAAGAAGGAGGAACAGAAGAGTGCTGGTATCACGTTGTCAGTTCGGAAGAAGCATCCCCCGCGGAACACAAAATCTCTATGCAATCTCCATTAGGGCAAGCGGTGCTAGGCAAGAAAAAGGGAGAGACTGTCATGGTATTTACACCCCGCGGCCCGATGAAGTACCGTATTATAGACATCTCATAATATCCGTTCTCTGCATAGCGTGACGCGTCAAAAAAAGCTACAATAGAGCCATGGGTTCATTTGAGGAAATTCAAGCCGTACGGATTGAAAAACGTGCGCGTCTTGAGCAAAAACAGGTTTCCGTATATCCCGCCGCGCTCTCCGGAAAGCGTACCCGTATCAAGGACGCGCTTGCCGTATTTGATAAGCTCGCGCATAACGGGAGTAAAATTATAATTGCCGGACGTATTCGCGCGGTGCGCGAACACGGAGGTTCGCTTTTCCTCGACATTGATGACGGGACGGCGATGCAGCAGATATATGTGAAAAAAGATGAGATAGGTGCGGACTCCTTTGCGCTTTTTGGCCAAACAGTGGATGTGGGGGACTTTATTGAAAGTTCCGGCACATTATTTTACACAAAGAAAAAAGAAAAAACGCTTCAAGCGGCTTCTTGGCATATGCTGGCAAAAAGCATGCGCCCGCTTCCGGAAAAATGGCACGGTCTCAAAGACGTTGAAGAGCGTTATCGCAGGCGGTATCTGGACCTGCTCATGAATGAGGAAGTGCGTGAGCGCTTTGTTCTGCGCTCGCGCATCATCTCCGCGCTGCGGTCTTTTTTGAAAAAGGAAGAATTCTTAGAGGTGGAAACACCGATGCTGCAAACCATTGCGGGCGGCGCGCTTGCGCGTCCTTTTGTCACGCATCACAATGCGCTGGACAGAGATTTATATTTGCGTATCGCTCCGGAACTGTATCTCAAGCAACTGCTCGTGGGAGGGATGGAACGAGTATATGAGCTGGGAAAAAGTTTTCGCAACGAAGGCATTGATACCGAGCATAATCCGGAGTTTACTTCTGTGGAGTGGTATGCGGCATACTGGGACGAGGAGGCAATGATGACATGCGTGGAGCGTTGCGTCGCCGCGCTTTTAAAAGCATTGGGAACGGATGCGTGTACATGGAACGGACAACGTATTACTTTTCCGAAGCGTTACCGCCGCGTGACATTTACGGATTTATTGCGGCGTTACGCGCTCATTAATGATTATGAGGGTGAAACGCGCGAGTCACTGCGTCTGCGCGCGCGTCAGTTTGGCATTGAGGCGGGTGCGGCTGCTCCGAAAGGAAAGATTGCCGATGAAATTTATAAAAAAATCTGCCGCCCGCATGTCACGGAACCTACGTTCGTCATACACCACCCGGTTGATATCTCTCCGCTTGCGAAACGGCGCGATGAAAATCCGAAAGAGGTTCGGCGGTTTCAGTTGGTGGTTGCCGGAATTGAAGTTGCCAACGGGTTTTCCGAGCTCAATGACCCGGCCGAACAGCGTGCGCGTTTTCAGGAACAGCAGAGAATTCGGGAGGGGGGAGAAGAAGAGGCACACCGGTACGACGAAGAGTTTATTGAAGCATTGGAGTACGGCATGCCCCCGGCGGCAGGAGTGGGAATTGGCGTTGACCGTCTTGTGATGCTTTTTAGCGGTGCACAGAATATTCGTGAAGTGATACTTTTTCCCACAATGCGTCCACGCAGCGGAAATTCTTAAGAGAAAGTGCGGGCAACAACAGAAGGTCTAAAACGACCCATGAAACGGGCCGTTTTCTTTATGTTATCCACAGCGAGTCCACAGGTTTGTGTTTGAAACAAGAAAGAGAATAATGGTATAAAGTGGAATAGAAGGTTATAGAAGTGGGAGATTGTGGAAAACATTGTGGAAAAGGTGCATAACCTCCCCCCAGAAAGGACGTCGGTTGCTCTGCGTTATGGTCCTTTGTCAGTTTGGCATCATGTATTGCCTTTCGGCGACCTTTTCCGACGTCCTTTCCGGGGGGAGATGGAAACGAAAAAATTTTTATGCTTATCGGAGAATACAATCATAGCATTGACACAAAGAAACGGATCGCACTGCCTGCGAAGCTGCGCAAAGAACTCGGGAAAAAGGCAGTGATTACCCGAGGACTTGATCAATGCCTGTTTGTCTATCCGGAACGGGAATGGAGTCGGGTCGCCGAGCTGTTAAGCAATCTTCCGACAGGGCAGGCAAATACGCGAAGTTATGTACGCCTTTTTCTGGCGGGGGCGCAGGAAGTGGATATTGACGCGCTCGGAAGGGTGCTTATACCGGATTATCTCAAATCCTATGCCGGGCTGAAGGAACGGGTGGTGATTGCCGGAGTATACAAGCGGCTTGAGATATGGGATGCAGAAAAATGGAGTGCGTATAAGGAGCGCGTTGAGAAGGAAACAGATAAGCTTGCCGAGCAGCTTGGTGAAGTGGGAGCATATTAAAAATTTTATGCCGCACGTTCCTGTCCTTTCACAAGAAGTAATGACTGCGCTTTCTGTGGGAAAAGGCATGGTGGCGCTTGATGCGACGGTAAACGGAGGGGGGCACGCGGAATTATTGCTTAGAAAGGTCGGGGCAAGGGGGAAAGTTATCGGTATGGATCGTGACGCTTCGGTGCTGGATCGCGCAAAGAAAAGATTTGCGGAACACGACAACTTTATTCCGATATGCGGGAACTTCCGCGACGCAGAAACGCTATTGCCCCAACACGGAGTAAAACAGATTGACCGCGCGTTGTTAGATCTCGGGATGTCAAGCTGGCAGTTAGAACATTCGGGCAGGGGGTTCTCATTTTTACGTGATGAGCCGCTGTTGATGACCTTTGAATGCGACCCGAAGCCGGAGCACACAGTACAAGCATTATTGCGCCGCAGTACAGAGAAGGAATTGACAAATATTTTTCAAGTATTCGGCGAAGAGCGGCATGCGCGGCGTATCGCGCAATCAATAGTCAGGGAGCGCCGCACGCATCCTCTTCGGTCAAGCAGAGAACTTGCTGCTTTGGTGGAACGCGCGACTCCGGGCGCCAAAAGAGGAAAAATTCATCCGGCGACCCGCGTCTTTCAAGCATTGCGCATTGCGGCAAATGACGAGCTGGGCGCGCTTGCCGACGGCCTTCCTGTTCTCTGGACGTTACTCTCTCCCGGCGGGCGGATTGCGGTCATTTCTTTTCATTCTCTTGAAGATCGTCTCGTTAAACAGTTTTTCAGAAAGAGGGCAAGCACAGAAGAGGGGATACCTATCACCAAAAAACCAATAGTGCCTGGACTGTGGGAGTTGCGTGAAAACCCGCGCGCCCGCTCGGCAAAATTACGTGTCATGGCAAAATTGTAATGAGCCCAAAAGAAATATCATGCAACGTATCCGTATGCATTTTCAACAAGCGCAACGCCTAAGGATCCGATTACTTATCGGAGGAGGCGCCGCAATCGGATTGTTTGCCGTCGTTTATCTTTTGTTGTTATACCAGGGGGTGGCTGCGACAGCCGAACTGCGTTATGCTCGTCGTGTCAAAGACGAGCTGCAGCAGCGACAACAGGAGTTTGAGACACGGTATTTAACCGCAGTCGCGGTTGTTGATCTTGCGCGTGCGCCGGAGCTGGGCCTTGTGCGGATAGAGGCGCCGCAATTCGTTATTGCCGGCGGGGAAACGCTTGCGCAAGCTGATATACGTCCGGCTGCTGCGCGATAGGCAAGTAAGAGAAGCACAAAAGGCGATTTTAGTTTGAGCATGTGTCGTGAAGACCTCGAGCCACCGGCGTATCAAAATAGTGAATCTTCTGCTCATCACCGCCGGACTGGTGCTTATCGGGCGTCTTTTTTCTATTCAGGTAGTGCGCCACGACTATTATAATGAGCGCGCATTCGTGCAGCAGACACACACAAACCCGCTTGTCCTCAAACGCGGGAAAATTTATTTTACCGAAAAGGATGGCAACAAACTTGCGGCGGCTTCTGTCCGAAGCGGTTATTATATGGCGCTGCGTCCCTCCGATATCATCACCCCCCAGTTATTGTATGAAGAACTCGTACCGTTTGTCCCGGAGCTTGCACAAACGCGCGAATCATTTCTTCGCCGCGCCGCGAACAAAGATGACCCTTTTGAAATTGTTGCGCACCGACTGGGGCGGGAAGCCGGAGAAGCGCTGCTTGTAAAAGACATAGAGGGAATTATCGTCGGCCCGGAGGAGTGGCGCATCTATCCCGGAGAAAATCTGGCGGCGCATGTGCTGGGATTTCTTGGATTTCAAAACGAATCGCTGGAGGGCCGTTACGGCATAGAACGGCTTTTTGAGCGTGCATTGACGGGGAGCTCGCAGACCGCCATCGCCGCAGCTTCCAACCCGCAAGAACGTTCCGGCGGCGGGGTATTACTGTACTTCTTGCAAAAGGGCCGTTCATTTTTTGTTGATGACGTGGAGGAAGGCGATGTGACCTTAACAATAGAACCAACAGTGCAGCGTTTTCTGGAGTCTACTCTTGAGCGCGCACGAGACGAGTGGCAAGCGGCGCAGGCGGGAGGAATTATCATAGAACCAACTACCGGGAAGATTCTTGCGCTTGCCGCAAAACCGGACTTTGACCCGAACAAGTATAACGAAGTCAAAGATTTGGGCGTTTTTGTTAATCCGCTTATAGAGCATGTCTTTGAAATGGGGTCTATTTTCAAACCGTTAACACTTGCTGCGGCACTCAATCAAAAGCGCATCACGCCCGCCACTACATATTACGATAAGGGGTTTATAGAATTTGACGGGGCGCGTATCGAGAACTTTGACGGAAAAGGAAGAGGAACGGTGGACATGCAGCAGGTGTTGAATGAATCTCTTAATACCGGCGCGGTGTTTGCGATGCGGCAGCTCGGTAAAGACTGGTTCCGTCAGTACATTGAGCGATACGGTTTTTATGAAAAGTCCGGAGTAGATCTCCCCGGCGAGGTGGTGAGTAATGCTTCCAACCTCTTGAATCAGCGTGATATTGAATACGCAACGGCATCCTTTGGGCAAGGAATTGCCCTTACCCCCGTTGCGCTTGTTTCCGCGCTCTCCAGTCTTGCAAACGGCGGGAAGCTCATGCGGCCATATGTGGTAGAGCGCGTCAGCGTACCGTGGGGGCCGGATAAAATTACGCAACCGCTTCTGCGTCGACAAGTTTTGGACGAGGAAACGTCGCGCACCATCTCCGAGATGCTTGTCGAGGTAGTGGACAAGGCGTTGCTGGGTGGTACAGTAAAATCTGAACACTATACGATTGCGGCGAAGACGGGCACTGCCCAAATTCCGCAGCAAAACGGCGGCGGATACTCGGATCAGTTTTTACATTCTTTTTTCGGCTATGCTCCGGCAAGCAATGCGCGTTTTCTCGTGTTTTTGTATTTAAATAAGCCGCAAGGGATTAAATATGCCGCGTATTCACTCGGGCCGGCATTTGAAGAAACGATGCAATTTCTGCTCAATTACTATGATATTCCTCCGGACAGATAAAAGGACGTAAAACTTTCCTCTATAATGATAAAAAAAATTATTGTTTGGGTGTTACAGCTTGAAGCGCGGGCTGTGCTGCGTAAATATAAACCCGAAATTATTGCCATTACTGGCAGTGTGGGGAAGACGTCCGCGAAAGAAGCAATCGCGACAATTCTTGCAGACCGTTTCTTTGTGCGCAAAAGCGCAAAAAGTTACAACAGCGAGTTGGGCGTACCGCTGACAATTCTTGGACTCACAACGGGATGGGATTCACCGACACGTTGGCTGCAAAATCTTATTGAAGGCGCGAAGCTTGTTTTCAAAAAACAACCGTACCCGGAGTTGTTAATTTTAGAAATCGGCGCAGACCGACCTGGAGATATCTCTGCATTTGTGCGCTGGGTGCGCCCGCATGTCGTGGTGGTGACTGCCATCGGTGAGATACCGGTGCATGTGGAGTTTTTTGCGGGCAGGGAGGAGCTTGCCCGGGAAAAGGCCGCATTGTTGCGCCCTCTTATGCCGAAGGATGTCGCGATATTGAATGCCGATGACAAAGTGGTGGCAGACATGGCGCACGAAACCAGAGCGCGACACCTGTTATACGGTAAAGAAGAACACGCTGCGGTTCGAGGCACGGAATATATGCTGACATACCGGACTGACCCTGACGGAATACGCCGGCCGTTAGGCGTCGCGTTTAAGGCGGATTATAAAGGGAGCACGGTACCGATAAAAATTGACGGAGTCTTCGGACGTCCGATATTTTATGCCGCGCTCTCTGCAATTGCCGTTGCGGCTGCCAAAGGGATGAATCTTGTTGATGCTGCCGCCGCGCTTTCCCGTTTTCATGGAGTGCCGGGACGACTGCGCCTGTTGGAAGGAATCAAGGGATCGCTTCTCATTGATGATTCTTATAACGCATCTCCCACGGCATTACATGCGGCGCTGGATCTTCTGCACGAACTTCCTGCGCGGCGGCGCTTTTGTATTCTCGGGGATATGCTTGAGATCGGCCGCCTTACGATACAGGCGCACATGGAAGCGGGGAAGCGCCTTGCGGAATTCGCGGACGTGTTAATAACCGTGGGCAGTCGCGCGAAGTTTATTGCGGAAGGAGCGCGCGAGCGCGGCATGGACAACTCCCGCATTTTCTCGTATGTTAATCGGGAGGCAGCAGACGAAGACATTGACGCTATTCAGGAAAGACTCGGAGCGGGGGACGTTATCTTGGTAAAGGGCTCGCAGGGTATGCGTTTGGAATATATTGTGGAAGCACTCATGGCGCATCCGGAACAAGCGGCAGAATTGTTGGTGCGGCAGGAAAAGGAATGGCAGATAAGGCGCTGAACATTATACTGCAACGGCCCTATCGTCTAGCTTGGTCTAGGACGCAGCCCTCTCAAGGCTGAAACACGGGTTCAAATCCCGTTGGGGCCGCGTAAATTATCCATACGAATGACAAGCCGTGTTTGGTGTTTGATTTCGAAACCGTGGATGCCGTAATCCGACCCGGCATCCCTCGTATGCTTTTGCGTTTTCCAACGGTTTTCAAGAGTCTGTGCACGTATGTGCGCGGATTTTTCCACCAGTTCTCCACAAATCCGGCATCCCGAATCTTGACTTTTTGTCAGAAAAGATAAATAATGGAAGTACGGTTATACTTACAAGCGAGATGAGGCAGATCCGATCAAGTCATTTTAAACACCAAGGAGTTCAGACGCTTGCAGCCCGAGGGCTCAAGCCGCGAATCCAATATTGTGTTAATAGCGGATCCCTGCTTCTGCGCGACCCAAGAAGTATGCCCACCGTGTAGAACGGGACGAAGCTCCTGGCCAATGGCTGGGGCTTTCGCTTAAAATCCGACTCGGATACGAATGATTTACCACATGCGCCGTCAAGGCGTTTTTTTGTTTTTTGCGGTAAGACAACAGATATGTGCGGGGACCGCGAACACTGTGTGTCACGAAACATAGCCAATAGCTATGGCGTTAGGATATACTAAGAAAGTCCATGATAATTCCTAAGACAATTCTCGTAACCGGCTGCGCCGGTTTTATTGGGAGCAATTTTGTAAAGACATTTCGCGCGCGCTATCCACGCACAAAAATTGTCGGAATAGACGATTTTTCTACCGGGCGTAAAGACGCGCTCCCAAAGGATATTACATTCTATCGCGGCTCCATTACCGACATGCGTTTGCTCAAACGCATATTTAGTTCGCACCGTCCGGAATATGTCTTTCACTTTGCCGCGCGTCCGCGCGTCTCGTACGGAGTTTTACATCCGGCTGAAACAACGCTTGTAAATATCTACGGAACTGTTGCGATGCTGGAACAGTCGCGCGACCACGACGTGAAGCGTTTTATCTATTCGTCTTCTTCCTCAATATACGGCGGCGCAAAAAAACTGCCCACCAAAGAGAGCGAGAACCTCCCGCGGCCGGTTTCTCCCTACGGCCTGCAAAAATATACGGGCGAGCCGTTTTGCAAAATGTTCAGTGATTTGTACGGCTTGGACACGGTAAGCTTGAGGTATTTTAATGTGTTTGGGCCTGGCCAGTATGGGAATTCGCCTTATTCTACGGTGATTTCCGCGTGGCTGGAAACACTCTATGTAAGCAACAGGCGCAAACCGTTTTTGGAGGGAAATGGCACGCAGTCACGAGATTTTTGCTATGTGGAAAATGTGGTGGACGCAAACATCAGGGCGATGCGATATGCGAAACGTTTAAACGGAGAAGCATTTAACATCGCGCATGGGGAGCGGACAAATTTGCTTGAAGTAAAGAAACTTATAGAAAAATATTCCGGCAGAAAGCTCAATATAGAAAAACGCCCGCCGCGGCTGGGAGATGTACGACACACGCAGGCGGATATCGGCAAAGCAAGAAAAATGCTGGGCTACCGACCCCGAGTGGATTTTCGGACAGGGCTGCGGCATACTATTGCGTGGTTTACAGAGAGGGAGAAAAAAGAGAAGAAGGGCTAACTTGCGGTTAACCCTTCTTTCCGGACGGGATTCCCGGCTATGTTTTACCTTTGCAGTTTGCCGTTCGGAAACGGCGGCAGGAAAGAACGAAATTTCGGTGGGTTGGGTTTAATGCCCAGGAGCGCCCCACAGAATAATGCACCCAGCGGCGGCAGCCATATGATAGCGGTGATCATCGGCATCGCTACCGTGTGGTCAATGCGGATGAAGGCGGTAATGAAAATTACTGCCAGCGCGCACGTTGCGCACGCGCCGATTACAAGCACTGTATTTCGAATAAATCTCAAATGCATCATCTTTCTCCTTCTTCTGCACGGTAAAAGGATTTTGGTTACAAGAACTTTATACTATTTTGCGGCAAGAACATATTGTTGTCAATAAACGTTGCGGGAAAATTGGGCTATACTGGTTATAATGATTGCGCGACTGAAGGGAGATATCATTTTTCGAGGAGAGAAATTTGTGGTTATTGAAGCGGGGGGAATCGGGTACCGCGTATTCGTGTTGCCGGAAACGCGGCGCGTGCTGGCAAAACAGGAAAAAGAACCGGCCGAAATCTGGACGCATCTCCACGTGAGAGAAGACGCGCAGGAACTTTACGGATTTCTCCACTATCAAGAACTGGAATTTTTTGAGCGGTTGATTCAGATTTCCGGAGTAGGGCCGCGTTCCGCGATGAACGTGCTTGCGGCTGCGCCGCTAGACACGCTGCGCAAGGCCATTGCCGCCGGGGATGCGTCGCACCTGACCCGGGTGTCGGGCATTGGGAGGCGCACGGCGGAAAAAATTATTATTGAATTGCGGGACTCGTTGGGTAAAGGAGCGGGACATGAAGCGGGAAGTGCGGAGTTGCGGGAGGAAGAGGACATTTTTGACGCGCTGGCAGCGCTCGGTTATGCCGCGCGAGAATCCAGAGAAGTAATGCAGAAGATCTCACCGGAAACTGTAGGACGCGAAGCGCGTCTGAAAGAAGCGTTACGGCTGCTGGGAGGAAAATAGGAACATGCTGATGATTACAGCGGCGGATGAATAATCATCCTCGAAATTATGTTTCGGAGTATCTATCACTACTGCTGGAGTTTATTGGGGGCGATAGTGTATCGCTTTCCTTCGCGCGGACTTACGGTTGTCGGGGTGACGGGCACGAACGGAAAGACAACGGTCGTGGAGCTTGTAGCACACATATTGCACGCCGCAGAGGTTGCCGTTGCCTCTTCTTCTTCCGTGCAGTTTTCCGTTGTGAACAAGCGCGAGCAGAACAGCCGTAAGATGACTATGCCCGGGCGCGCCTTCATGCAGCGATTTTTGCGCCGCGCGGTCCGCGCGGGCGCAACGCACGCCGTGCTTGAGATTACCTCCGAAGGTGTGCGTCAGCACCGGCACCGGTTTATTGATTTTGATGTTGCTGCGCTGACCAATGTGACGCCCGAACATATAGAATCGCACGGAGGGTTTGCGCGGTATCGGGCCGCGAAACTTGCATTTTTTGATACGTTAAAAAAAGGAAATCCGCTCACACAGTATCGCATTGTAAACGGAGATGATCCTTCCGCTCCGCTTTTTTTGGAGCACGGAAGGGGCGCGCGCTGGGTATATGGGATGACGGAAAAGACGACAGCGCTTCATGGGGATATTTTATTGCGTCCTTCAAGCACGGAGGCGTCCGCCGAGGGAATCTCGTTTGTGTTGGACGGAACGACTTATCATTCTCCTTTGCACGGCGCGTTTAACCTTTCTAATATCTTGTGCGCGATAGCGATAACGCGGGCGCTTGGCATAAGCGTTCCGGTAATCCGGCGGGCAGTTGCGGAATTTTCCGAAGTTCCCGGGAGGATGGAGTACGTGCGCGAAGGCCAATATTTTGATGTGATAGTGGATTATGCGCATACACCGGACGCATTAGCGCAGGTTTACCAAACACTTATCGGGGAGCAGAAATCTAAACGGTTGATATGCGTACTGGGTGCGGCCGGCGGGGGACGCGATAAATGGAAGCGTCCGGAGCTTGGCAAAATCGCGCGAGAATATTGTTCACGCGTTATCGTTACCGACGAGGACCCGTATGACGAAGACCCCTACGCGATTATAAATGCGGTTGCGATAGATCCAGCGTTTGAGAAAATACTTGACCGCAAGGCGGCAATTGAAAAGGCTGTCAGTTATGCCGCGCCCGGAGATACGGTGATTATTACCGGCAAGGGCGCCGAGCCGTTGATGGCGGTTGCGGGCGGTAGAAAAATTCCGTGGGATGATCGGGAAGTTGCGCGTGAGGCGTTGCGTGAATTGGCGGGAAATCCGTTTCAATATCAATAACCGTGTCACTTGCAGTGCGGTATGCGGTTATTAATCCCGCCGCCCGCGGGATGTATTTTTTGCACTCCGTCCGTCCCTGCGGTAAGCTGCACGGGGTGTGACTAATCCCCTCCGCGCCTGCAAACCGATGCGCAGTTAGCGCGCGAATTCGCCCTCTGTGTTTTGCTATATAGGAGTTTAATGTGGTATAATATTTTTTATGCGGAAAGCACAATATACACGAAGGCCGATTGTCTTTGTCGCAATGTCGGGCGGAGTGGATTCGTCTGTTGCGGCCGCGCTTTTGGCACGAAGCGGCGATTTTGACGTGCGTGGGGTGTTTATGAAAACGTGGACACCCGCCGGATATTCCTGCACGTGGAAAGAAGAACAAAAAGATGCAATGCACGCGGCTGCACACCTGGATATTCCGTTTGCAACCTGGGATTTTTCGCATGAATACGAAAAAGAGGTGGTTACATATATGCAGCGCGAGTTTTTGCGCGGACGCACGCCCAACCCCGACGTTATGTGCAATAAGCACATCAAATTCGGCTTGTTTTTGGAAGAAGCACTGCGGCAAGGGGCTGATTATATTGCGACGGGACACTACGCGCGCGTTGCGTGCAACGCGCGCGAATGTCCAATTTTCAATGACCAATTTTCCAAAAAAGAGAAGGAAAGTTTTGAAAATTGTAGGATTGAAAATTCATTGAAAATTGTGAATTGTAAATTGAAAATTGCGGCGGATTTAAACAAAGACCAGACATATTTTCTTTGGACTTTGGGGCAGGAGCAATTGCGTCGGTGTCTGTTTCCCGTCGGTGATTTTACAAAAGCGAAAGTGCGCGATATGGCGCGCGAGTTTGGATTTTGCGGATTTTTTGCGCACACAGCTTCCGCAGCGCGCGGGTGTGCTGGTGACTGCCGACGGACGCGAGATAGGAGAGCATGACGGCGCGCATTTTTATACCATCGGACAACGACGGGGACTCGGCGTCGGCGGAGGAATTCCGTATTATGTAACGGGCGTGGATACTGCGGCAAATGTTGTAACAGTTTCGGTTGGTGAAGGAGAAGAACTATATACAGAAGAGGTTGGATTTGAACAAGCAAACTGGATTTTGGGTGAGATGCCACAGTTTCCTTTTACGTGCACGTCGCGCATCCGCTACCGCCAGCCGTTACAGCGCTGTACGATTATTAATGCGCGCAAAGTTGTATTTGACGAACCCCAGCGTGCGGTCACACCAGGACAGTCAATTGTTTTTTATAAAAAAGACATTCTTATCGGCGGTGGTGTTATTGCCGATTAGGTTACTTTTCCACTTAATCTTCTAGTTTCCCTTTTTTCTTTTTCTCCCGTCTATTCTCTAATTCGTGCGAATAAGCGAATAGATGTCAGTTACCGACCTTATTAAAAATATAAGTAAATGGACAATGATGATGAAAGATCAACTGCGAGAGGTTGAGAAGATTTTAAAAGC
>JACPCQ010000035.1 GCA_016179715.1 Parcubacteria group bacterium | reverse complement strand
TTCCATTCGGGTTTTTCGTTGAAATAAAACCGCAGCGATGCTTTGTACTCAAGCTCCTCGGGCAAGACGCGTACGCCTATCTCTTCTCCGGCCTCGCGGCTTGTTGCACCCACAATGGTTTCGCCTTCCGCCACCTTACCACCAACCCCGTTCCATTTTCCAACTCCGAAACCGCGCTTTTTCATTGCGAGGCAGACTTGGTTGTCTTTAATCAAAAAACAGAGTGTTGCCAGGCGCATGGTTTCTTGTTATCGTCTTGAAATTATTTTAACAACTTGGCTATCGCAAGCTCAACAGCGGCGTGCGGGAGAGCAAACGTGTGCAACATGTCGTATGCCTCCAAAAGTCCCGCATAAAAGCGTTCGGCGTCCTCAAGCGACGTCTGTGTTTTTAACTCGCGCAGAAAAGATGCTTCCTTTTTGCCATATGCGGCCAGCGATGACTCGGCAAGCTTTGGCGCAAGATGCAGTAACAATATCGCGCGCAAATCACGCAGGGACAGTTTCAGAAACAAGCGCATTTCTGTTCCGGAATCAGCAACTTGCGTGACCGACGTAAGCGCTTCTTCGGTCTGCCGCCGGAGCAATGCGCCCAAGAACTGCTCAATAACCTCTGCGGGAGGCGCGCCGAAGAGCGCCCGCACTACAGCCCCTTCCGCGTGTTTTTTTGAAGCGTTCAATACCTGATCCAGCATGCTTTGTCCATCCCGAAGCGAACCGTCCGCGAATACCGCAAGCAGACTTACGGCTTCCTGGTCAATAGAAATTCCTTCCGCTTTCGCGATTGTCTGCAAAGACTGAATAATGAGCGGCTCGCCTACACGACGAAAGCGGAAATGCTGTGTGCGCGAAATAACGGTATCGGGAACCTTTTCCGGCTCGGTAGTAGCCAGCACAAAGATGGCATGTAGAGGCGGCTCTTCCAGCGTCTTGAGCAAGGCATTAAACGCGGCGCGCGAGAGCATGTGCACCTCGTCTATGATGTATGTCTTATAAGAAGCGCGAAGCGGCATAAGCTGTACGGCCTCGCGCAACGAGCGCACTTCGTCCACCCCTCCGGTGGAAGCGGCGTCAATCTCAATAATATCAAGGGTGAAGCCGATTTGGAGCGCCTTACAATTTTCACATTCGTTGCAGGGGATGTCCGGAAAATTGACCGGTGGTTGTGGTCTTTCCGCCACGAGCTTTGTGCTGACATCAGTCAGATTCACGGCCACACGCCCCTCACCGGAATCGGCAGCAAATGTAGTGCAGTTCACCGCGCGCGCAAGCAGGCGCGCGACAGTGGTCTTTCCCACTCCGCGAGGACCGGAAAAAAGATATGCGTGCGCAATGCGCCGGGCCAGAATTGCGTTTTTCAGCACATCTATAATATGATCCTGCCCGATGACGTCCTCAAATCTATGCGGCCTATATTTGCGATAAAGCGCTAACATGAGGTTTGGGTTTAACTTGTTAGCTTATTAGCTTGTTAGCTTGTTAGCTTTTTAAATTTTTGCTGTTCGTTATTCCGTAACGGTATAATTATACCAGCGCGAGACGGTACAACCGGAGCCGCCGCATGACTGAATGCGGAAACGGTGTTCTCCGAAAGGCCAGCGCGCGGGGTCTGCCGTATCGGTAAACACCCAGGTGCCGTTCGTTGTCGGAGTGAGCGCGAAGACTTCTTCAATGCTTTCATCACGAAACCAGTCGCGCTGATACATTACCTGTGTAGCGCGTTGCACGCTCCAGGTCAACACTGCAGGAGCCCCGCGCACTATCCGCTCCGGCGCCTGCGAAACAGCAATAGAGGGAGGCAATTCAGCAAACGGCACCGGATTGCTGCGTACGCTAAACTGCGTCCATTCCGAGAGCGAACACGCCTTGCGGCTGTTACAGGCACGCAGGCGTACACGATGCGCGCCAACCGACCAAAAAGCAGGAATAGGACCATAGGTCAGAGATGTTAAGCCGGCTCTTAGCGCGGATGTTCTATCTATAGAGCCGTCTTTCGGATCCCAGTCATAAAGTAGTTCAAACGATGTGGCTTCGTCCGCGCCCCAAGAAAGCGTTGCTGTATCGTCTTGACTAAACTGCTCCGGGCTAACGGACAAGAAC
This sequence comes from Parcubacteria group bacterium, assembly GCA_016179715.1. Lineage (GTDB taxonomy): Bacteria > Patescibacteriota > Minisyncoccia > JACPCQ01 > JACPCQ01 > JACPCQ01. The sequence goes on along the minus strand of JACPCQ010000035.1, from coordinate 1,874 downwards.
AAATTCTGGGGAACCGGGGCCGTAACGCGCAAAGAAACAACGCCGGACACGGATGCAGAAGTTTCCGGACAAGGAACAATGCGTTCCGCGCACGTACGGATTGCTGTTTTATATTCTCCCTCCACGGCACTTGTTTGAATACGTGCGCGGGTGGTTTTTCCAAGATTAATCCAGCGCTCTACTCCGTGTGCCGGAGCAAGCAGTTCGTAGTGGTCAAAGCCGCCCTGCGGGTCCGCCCAATCATACGTTACCGAAGCAAATCTTGGCGCCGTTGGACTGCTTGCCAAAAAAGAACGAGGAGCTTCGGGGGCAGAGAGCACCGGCGCGCGTTGTGCTGACGCAACTACCGGATTAAAAGGCAATACGGTGAAGAATCCGCTCAAAAAATTTTGTCCGGTATGCGTGTTTGCTAAAAGTGAAAATCCGGTACCTCCCTCGACATCGTAAAATGTTGTTGCAGAAGCCAGCGGCACGCGCCACGCCGCCCCTCCGGTATTGGGAATAAACAAGGTGTCGTTTCCCTGTTCATCCAAAAACGTTAAGGCGCCGAGTACTGTACCCCCTCGCACCAAGTGAAAAGAGAGCGTTTGCACCCCTTCGGGCGGCTTCCAACGCAGCGCAAAGGTCGTTCCCATGTTTACACGCGTATCCCTTGCCGGAAAAATAAAAAATACTCCGGTAGTGTCTGCTGACGGAAGAAGGGCGGGCAAGGGAGCGAATATTTCGTTTAGCGCGGCGCGCGTGGGTTCATCAACAACACCATTTTCGGAAAGCGCGAAACGCCGCTGAAAGCGCCGAATTGCGGCTTCGGTCAGCGTTCCAAAATATCCTGTAACCAATCCTTCCGGATAAAGCGCTGAATCCTCGCGCAATTTTTCCTGTAAAAGTTCGACTTCTTCCCCGCGCGTACCTTTACGCAGCGTCCGGGAAAAGATTTCTGTTGAGGCTTGCACGCCCACAACGGAAGGCAGGGACTGCGAAGTTACGGATTCCTCCTGTAATTGGGCGAGGCGCTGTTGTAATTCTTGTACTTGCTTGAGCAGGGCCGCTATTTGGTCTCGCAAGGATTCGGCCGGAGCCACTTGCGCATGCGCCAAAACAGCCGCTGCCGCAATCACTACTGTAATCATTGCCCCTTTTAGGCAAGTGCGCCTCATCTTGCAAAGGATTTAAATTCGGAAATTGGGGGGGAGAGAATGTCAAATACCGAAGCAGAAAAATCTTTTGCACGCAGACGCTCTAAAGAGGTTTGTGCGTTCACTACGCGCAAGGTGGTTTCAATGATACGAAAGTGTCCCGGCAGACATCGTTGCGGACTGTTCGGGTCGCGCGGCGATTCTCCAACAGCAGTATCACAGGCAAGCAATTGTACCCGGTAAGAGCCTGGTTCGCTGGGCGCTCTGCCATCAAAAAACTTTTGTCCGCGCGGCACAACAATGTCCTGCCACCCTCCCGCACGGCCGGATGAGACATTTAGACGATACCGCTTAATCTCTCCTACTGCATCCCAGCGATACGTAATTTCGCTTCCCGCAGGAACTTCCCGCGCTACCGTATCTCCCCCTCTACGCAGCACAAAGAGACTACTGACGCCAAACCCGGGGGATTCTTCGCCAACCCGCAGTTCGGTAATTTCCATGTCAAAATTTCCTTCCGGGCAGCGGTTGCGGTCTGTCCGATCGGTCCCGATCGGGGAATTGCAGGCAAGAAGCGCAAACGTATATGTCCCCGCGCGATCCGGAGCAGTGAGAGTAAGTGACTCTTCCCGTCTTCCTGTCTCAAGATTTTCCCATCTCCTGTCTCCATTTCGTCCAAACAAACGATAGCGCACGATGTCATTCAGATTATCCACGCGCCAGCGCAGCGTTATCTCG
>JACPCQ010000034.1 GCA_016179715.1 Parcubacteria group bacterium | reverse complement strand
TGGGACGCTCCCGCGGTTTCGCGCGTGGTAGCGATGTCGGGCACGTTTTGGCAGATGATGCAGCAGGCACGTCCGGAACGCCTCACCACGTTTTCTTCGCACTCTATGAGTTTTGTCGCGCTTCTCCGAGCCGGATATTGGCAGAAAAATATTGTTTCGGAGGATTCGCGCATTTTTTGGCAATCGCTTCTTGTGCATGACGGGGATTACCGCGTGGTGCCGATTTTTTATCCGGTGTATATGGATGCAAACTTGGCCGAAACTTTCTGGCAGACAATAAAAAACGTCTATCGCCAGCACCGCCGCTGGATGTGGGGAGCGGAAAATATTCCGTATTTGTTGTTTGGGTTTTTAAAAAACCGGCGCATACGTTCGCGAGTCAAGATGCGGTTTTTGTTTACACAGCTTGAGGGCTTCTGGTCTATTGCCACCAATCCTATTTTAATTTTTCTTCTGGGCTGGCTGCCGCTGGTGCTGGGCGGAGCCGAATTTAACAGCACACTCTTGTCCTACAACCTTCCGCGCATCACGCGCATGTTAATGACCGTCGCCATGTCCGGGCTTATCCTTACGGCAATTATTGGTACAACGCTTTTACCTCCGCGTCCGGCGTATCGCCGACCTTGGCATATTTTAGGCATGGTTGTACAGTGGGCGCTTATCCCGCTCACTATTACGATATTCGGCGCTATTCCCGGTATAGACGCGCAAACGCGCCTTGTGCTGGGCAAATATATGGGATTTTGGGTAACGCCGAAGCATCGAAAGCAATAGTAGGGTCAGACCCTACTATGAAGGATGACAGAAACTTTTTTAGAATAGTTACTCAAAATGCAGCATGCTGGTAAGTGCTGCACGCTTGCATAATTGGGAATGTTGCGCGAGCGTTGGGTCTTCTTCCAAAAGCCGCCGCGCTTCAAGCCGTGCCGCCTCCACCATTTTTATATTTTTCAGCGCCTCCATGCCCAAATCCGAGATGCCCCACTGTTTTGTTCCGGAAAGTTCCCCGGGTCCCCTAAGCGCCAAATCATATTCAGCAAGCTCAAACCCGTTTTTTGCGTTTTGGAACGCGCGCAGTCGCTGTGATATTGTTTTACCCGACGATTCAGAAAACACCAAGCAATACGGCGTAAAGGAACTGCGCGCAACTCGTCCTCTAAGTTGATGCAGTTGCGCCAGGCCGAAACGGTCTGCTCCTTCTATAATAATGATCGTGGCGTTTGGGACATCCACCCCAACCTCTATAACGGATGTGGCAACCAGTATATCAATGTTGCCATTACGAAACTGCTCCATCACGCGCGTTTTTTCCTTCGGGCGCATTTTACCGTGCAGCATTCCGATATGCTTGTCAGGGAATATATCGCGGCTTAAGCGCTCGCGCTCGTCTTTCACATTTTTTGCCGCAAGCGTAAGCAGGTCGTTTTTTTCGTTCCGGCTCTCCTCAATACGCGGGCAAATCACGTAGGCCTGCCGCCCTTCTGCGAGCCGCTCACGCACCATTTTATAGGCGCGCTCGCGTTCTTTGGGCGGGATAATTTCGGTGATGGTGCGCTTGCGCTCGGGCGGCAGTTCGTCAAGAAGCGAAAGGTCCAGGTCTCCGTAAATTGTCAGTGCGAGAGTGCGCGGGATGGGGGTTGCGGTCATGGATAACAAGTGCGGCAGCTCCGCGTTTCCCTTTTGCGTAAGTGAAAAACGCTGATTGACGCCGAAGCGGTGCTGTTCATCAATAATAACAAGCGCCAAGCGCTTGAAGCGGACATTTTTTTGAATAAGCGCGTGTGTGCCGACCACAAAATTCACGGCGTGCGATTCGGTCCATTTAAGCAGTTGCGCCTTGGAGATATGCGTGGATTCTTCTTCGGAGGTTTTTGACGGAAATTTTTCACATTCTCCTCCGGTAATCAGCCCGACGGGGATACGGAACGGACGGAGCAGTTTGATGATGGTGGCAAAATGCTGCCGCGCAAGCACCTCGGTAGGCGCCATGTAGGCAACTTGATAGCCGTTTTGTATCGCGCTGCAAGCGGCGGCAAGCGCAATAACGGTCTTGCCTGATCCGACATCTCCCTCCACAAGGCGCGACATCGGGCGCGGACGCGCAAGATCGCGAAGCACATGCGTGATAATGCGTGTCTGCGCTCCAGTGAGCACGAAGGGAAGTGCGGTGGTGAATGCGGCGAGCGTGCTTTTGTCGGTGCGCACAGAAAAGGCATGATGCGCGTCCCGCGCCGCGCGTGCCTGCATACGTCCGAGCTGGATGTAAAAGATTTCTTCAAATGCAAAACGCTTGCGCGCAGCCTCTGCCGCACCTCCTGTGCGCGGCGCGTGCAGTGCGAGAAGTGCCGGAAATAAGCGCGGCAGATGATAGCGCGTGAGTATGTCGGCGGGCACGGAATCCTCAAGTTTTGGAGAGAGGCGAGAGAGCACCTTGCGAATGTTGAACTGAAACCATCGCGAAGAAAGTCCGCGTGTCTCGGGATAGACGGGCAGCGGGCCGTGTCCAAAGGACTCGTCTGCGGCAAGCGGCCGCGGGACGGGATTTGAACAATAAAGTGTATTGCCGCGCACACTGACCGTTCCGGTAAACGCCGCCTCTGCTCCTTCTTTGAGCATGCGGCCGATGTAGGGTTGGTAAAACCAAATAAGTGGGATGCTTCCGGTGTGGTCAGCAAGCTCCGCTTTGGTTATGGGCATCTTTTTCCGCCATGTTTTTTCGGTTTTAATATGCGAAAGTTGTCCGCGAAAACTCGCGCGTTCTCCTTTAGCGAGCTCGGCTATGGGTTTAAAAGACACCGCTGTCTCATAACGGCTGGGAGCGTAGCGTAAAAGGTCTTCTACAATAAGAAGCCCAAGCTTTTCTAGAAGCAGTTTTTGCTTTGGCGTAAGATGTAATGCTTCGTCAAGCGGAGTGTTTAGTGTGATTGGGCCTTGCATGCTTCCATACTAGTGCCGTTATAAATCAAATCCAAGCCCTCACGACAACCATCATATTCATTTTTTGAATAACGACAGATATGCCCAGTGAGCCTAAAATTAATTTATAACGGCACTAGTATTTTTTTTGGGGGGGGTGGAAACGCGTGTAGGGCTTTGCGGCGGGGGGAGCGCGTTTGCTATAATAGAACCAGATAACGCTCCCAACCCTGACGCAGAAGGAGGAAGCCGGTGAGAAATGGGATGGCGAGAGAAAGGGCGGAAAGGCGGGCTCATGCACGCAAGCGCGCGAGAGAACGCTACGGCCTTTATTTTACCGAAGATGACCTTTGTACAATTAGGCGTTGCTTAAGGAGGAAATCCCATCCAGCCGGAAAAGTGAAGCGCGGAGACGTCACCAATCCCGAGGAGTTGATGGTCATCCGAATAAGAAAGGAGTCATCGTGCAAGATACTCTACGCAATCTAGTATCAGGAAAAGTGGGTGCCGTTCATTTACTCTTTTAGATTGGGAGAGATTATTACCGTTCTCCCTCCCTGTGCTTTAAGCACGAGAGCGCCACACCTGTTTGGAAAGTGGGAGCAGCGTTTACAAAAAAGGCGAATGGGAGTTTTTGCCTAGCACGTGAACCATAAAACTTCCCATAAGGATTTTCTTAGAAAAGACAGCAGGCCGCACCTTGTGCGGCCTGCCTCTCTTTTGGGAAAAATAAGCGCAAACCTTAAACCTGTATCTCTTTCCCGCCATCCGTCGTCGTTCTGCCGCCTTGCCACTGTCCGCGATACGGCGCGGATGTTCCTGTTATCTGAAAAAACATGGCGTGACAAATCCGGGCTCCCAACTCGAGCATGAATGGTTCGTTACGTAAATTTATAATGCCAAAATTCAGCTCCCCGACATATCCCGGGCTGACATTTCCGGAAAGCAATAAAACGCCGGAGCGGTAAAGTGTGGAACGCGGGCGAAAAAGTATAAGCAAATTGTCGGGCGTATTTACCCGCTCAAGGGTTTTTACGGTGTAGTAGGTGTGCGGCTCCAGAGCAACGGCGCTTGT
>JACPCQ010000021.1 GCA_016179715.1 Parcubacteria group bacterium | reverse complement strand
CCAAAGGCGTTGTAAGCGCGACCGTGACCGCCACACCGGAGCCGAAGGCGAGTTGACCCGACCGCAACGCGATACCGCGCGATTCCGTAACACCGACGGTGGGTCTAACAACGAGCGGAGCGACTATGTTTTTGCCTGCCTGTGTCGGTATGGCGCAAGGGTCCTGTCTAGCGCAATTTTTGCGAAGGCTTGTCTTGCAGCGGAAGCGCCCAGGTTTTTTCACGCGAGTGCGGATATAAATACGGACGAAGCAGCAGCAAAAGCAATGAACCAAAAAGAGAAAAAGCGCTTGCACCGATAAAAAGAGTTTTGTATCCGAAATACGTTACAATGATACCGCCCGCAGCACCGCTCACTGCCGTCGCAATACCAACGGAAAACACACTGATGAGACTCCACTCAAAGCTTTCATGCTCCTTGTCTACATGCCGCGCAAAAATTCCGTACCAGCCGGGCACCGCAAATGCCATCGCCATACCCATAAATCCTTCTATAAGATAAATATGGAGCGGGGTTGTGGCAAAGATATAAAAAAACACCGAAATGCTCGCAAGAATGTATCCGATAATAAGCACCAGAAAATCATCTATTTCCCCGTGATATTTATCCACAAAACGCGCTACGGGCAGTTGGATAACGGATTTTACAATCCAATACACGGCTGTCGCAAACCCCACCACTTCCGCGTTTCCTCCGTGAATGCTCCCTATGATAAAAATCGCAAACACCGGCGTAAAGGCGCCGAAAGCCGAATTGACAACAAATTCTACGAATACGAGAATTTTAATTACTTTGTTTGCAAATGCGGCACTCATACAATCTTGGTTTTCATTTCTCTAACAGCGCGGTCATTGCATCATACCATAAACAAAACGGGCAGTTATCCGCCGCGAAAGGCATTTCTCCCTCCAGTGCTGCGACTCCTTCCATAAACTTTTCGTGCGCCGCATCTGTGGAGGTATCAAGCGTTTTGACAATAACTTCCATTTGGAATCCTTCGTGCAGGTCGGCGCCGTCGGCGGGATAAAAATAGATGAGATGCCCGATGCCGGACGGTTTTTTGCGATTACTTCCCAGCAGAAAAGCATAAATATCAAGCTGTGTTTGATACGCGGGAAGCAAGTCGCGCGTGCGCGGGTCCGAGCTTGCCGTTTTATGGTCCACCGGAGTGAATGTCCCGTCCGCGCGCACGAGACACTCATCCAGTTTTCCCATAAGACCGTAATCATCATCGTGATGATAAAAATACGTTTCTTGAAAGGGATGCTCCAGCTTCCCCTCCACCTGTCCCGCAACAAGCGGCGGCAGAACGTCTCCTCCCCGGTATGTATCAAAATACGCTTTGATTACACCGTCAAAGCGGTTTGCAAGCCGCGACTGAATACCCTCGGGTTGGCGAATGCCCCTGCGATATTGCAGCCAAAAACAGCGGGGGCAACGCGACAAAAGCGAGAGTCCCGAAGGAGAAAGCCAGATTTTTTTCTTTTTTGAACCGGAAGAAGACTGCATGAAATTAAAGCGCGTTCGTGATGCCCAGCGCAGAGGCAACAAGGAGCGCCGCCATCAACGGCCATTGCCAGAAGGCGAGCGCGCCGGCGTCTCTATATTTCTTTATCCGAAAACGTACCGCCATGCGTATAATCAATACTCCGGTCAAGCCCATGCCAATTGAGCCGACGATATTTATGATGCCGATAAAGTTTGTCGCGCCAACCAAGAATACTAATACCGGCGGGGCGGCGGCTAAAAACCACGCAACAGGCAGGGATCGGCGAAAGTCATGTACAAAAATATTTTTTAAATCAATGCCCATAGCCAAAAAAGAAGTAAACACGGCAAGGAATCCGATAAACGCGCCGTAGCGCAAAATTCCGCTGCCCAGTACGGGCACAAGCCCGGAGAGCGCATCCTCGCTCACCGATAACCCGGAAACGCCGACAACCGAAAACGCAAAAAGCGCATAGAAGATTGCCGAGAACGTCAGACTGATGACAATCACGTTGCGAAAGTGCCGAAAACCAACCCCGCGAAAAATATCACGCGCTTCCGGTATGGTCGCAAATCCGCCCAAAGAAAACAAAAATACGCCGTAAGGAAAAAACCACGCCGCGGAAGACCCCACCGAAAGATTCGCGCGCGTAATATATGGAGCAGCGCGCTCCGCAAGTACCAGCACAAACAAAAACAAGGGAATAGAAAGCCAAAAATTCACCGTGCCGATTTGTTTGAGGTTCGCAAGCAACAACAGGCCCGAACCGGCAAAAAACACAAGCGCCCAGACGCTGGCAGATAACCTTCCGAAAGCGCCGGACAAAAATACGCCCCCCAAAACACCGTAGATAAGCAATGTCCCATAATAGCCGAAAAAAACCAGAAGCATCGCGGCAACCCCGGACGTTTTTCCGGACAACTGCCGTACATACCCGACAAACCGGTGATTCCCCGCAGTTGCATGCGTAATCTCGCCGTAGAGCAGATGCAGTAAAAGCATAAAAAAAAGCGCGAGGAAAAGATGGAACACTCCCCACGCAATGCCCGCTTGCGCGGTAACATAGGGAAGCGCAAATACTCCGGCGCCAAAAATCATTCCTACAAGAATGCCGATTCCTTCAATGTATCGGCGCACCAGTGATTTCTTTCCGCTCATCATTAAATAAGTGGGTTTTTAACGCCACGTCCTCTATATCTCAATAACCTTTTCCTTGCGCACAAGAGCGATAACTTTCTCCACCAGCATTGCGGGGTCATTGTCGTATACTATTTTGCCCGGCCCGCGGTGCGAACGGTCCACTATCTCTTTAATCATGTCCGCAGTCCCTCCGGTGCCGGTTAAAATGCCGATGGGTTTATCATCTTCATACGCAATGGTAAATTCGTTTAACGTCCCCATGCGCCCGCACCCAACAATAATCGCGTCCGCCGAGCGTGTCAGCAGCAGATTTCTTCCGGAATACCCAAAGCCGGTATAAATAATCATATCCATATAGTCCACCGGCAGCTGGTAGCGCTCCACGTGCTCCCGTTCGGTCGCGGCTGGAGAAAGGCCGATGGAAATGCCGCCTTCTTCTTTTGCGCCAATAGCCGACCAAAACGGAAAGCCGGTGGTGGCTCCGGTAACCAGAATTGCGCCGCGGCGCACGATTTCGCGCCCCAGCTCTTTTGCTTTTTCCAGAGCGCCCTCGGCGCAATGCCCGGTCTCGGCAGCACCCGAGACGCAGATTTTAAATTTGAGATGAGAATGAGGAGAAGGCTTCATAAAAATATCAAATGAAAAAATTCAAATGTCAAAAATGGTATTAATAATAAAGCGAGAGAGAAAATTATTGTGAAACTTTTTTCATGATGGCGGAGAAAATTAAAGTGAGCTCTTGTGCCTCTTTCCACAAACGTCGGCAATTAATTTTCTTTTCAGCATTCGCCTTAGCTATCATTCTTAGCCAGTGTTTTGTTTCCTTTGATTCTTTCTTACATATTGCTATCTTGTGTCGAAAGTCTTTTCTTGATTCTGCGGCATCGGCTTCCGTATAATTAGCGCCGATACTTGTGCCGGACCGAACAATTTGACTAATTAATGGCCGGTTTATATCATTTTTTTCCAATATCTTACAGAATTCTATGGCAGTTTCTCCGAATCTCGCGGTCCGTTCCTCAAGATCATACTTTTTCACTTGAGAGGTTGAAATCGGTGCGGGCATTTGGATTTTGGTATTTGGGTTTTATTTGATATTTGAGCTTTGATATTCAGGAATGAATCTCTTGGCGCAGTTTGTATATCCAAACACGATTAGTATAACATACTTCTTCGGCTACAGCTTGTACCGCTCGCCATACTTGGGCGCTCGTGCGTCCAGACCAAGATAATCACGCAAACGCTGGACAAAAAAAAGTTCTGCCTTAAGGTCTCCCTGCACGACAAAAACGCGCTCCAGACTGTTCTGCGTGCGAAGCACGAAATCAAAAAGTCCGTCTCTGTCCGGGTGCGCGGAATACCCGCGAATGGTTTCCGTCCGGGCACGCACAGGAACTTCTTCCTCAAAAATGCGCACGCGG
>JACPCQ010000020.1 GCA_016179715.1 Parcubacteria group bacterium | reverse complement strand
CCCCGCCCGGGAAATGATTCCATCTGCTCCAGCCGTCATCAGGGACAGCCGGAGTTCCCTACTCTCCATATTGGGATCCAGACAGATAATGAGCGTGGCATCCGGATTTAACACACCGCAAAGTGCCCGTACCATTTCAGCAGCCAGTGGACCTTCCTCCACTATCCAGTCAACAATGACAACGTCGTACCCGCAAGCATCCCGTGTTGCCTCTTTTAAAGAAGCGCACTGGAACACCGAGGCATAGCGCCCCAATGACATGAGCGCTTGAGAAAAAATCCCGCGGGAAATTTCAAATCCCGCAACCACCACCGCTTTTTTACTCCCCATGACAAAAACCTCCTGTTCGCGCTGTTTGCGTCTGCCGCATTTCCGGACACCGTTGCCCATTACAACAACCATAAAAAGAACTGGTCAAAGTATAACATTTCCAACAAAGATGTCAAATACTTGTATGTTCTCTCTTTCTATCCCGTAGGCGAAGCCGAAAGAGCGCGACAGCATACCCGACATAAATCATCCAGACAAACACCCAGGAAAAAGCGGCGATATGTACGGAAGCAAACGGCAGACGGGAGAAAAACTCCGCAACCGCAAGTTCATAATTCAAGAGCGCATACGCCGCCCACGCAAACGGAGCGGCAAGCAGTGAGGAGAATATGCCGACGACGCCCGCCAACGAGCCGATAAACATTGTTGCGGGAATAAAAAGCAAAATAAGCAAATTCGCCCCGGGAGCAACAAGCGAAAGATCTCCCATGCTGGCAAGCAGCAATGGAAAGACCGCAAGCTGTGCGGAAACCGTTGCGCTTGCATGTCCGCGAATGCCAAAACGCTGCGGCAAAAATGTAAAAAACCGCTCTACTTGAGGCGCAATATAGATAAGCCCGAGCGAGGCCAGAAAAGAAAGCTGAAAAGACGGGTCAAAACGGAGCAGGCGCGGATTGGCAGCCAACATCAAAAGACCCGCAACAATCAACGCGACGCTCACCGTATATGTTCTGCCTGTCGCGCGGGCAACAAGCACGAGAAGCGCCATTAAAGAAGCGCGAAGCACCGTCGGAGAGGCGCCCGCAAGCAGAGCAAAAGCAAGTACGCCGGCAACCCCTCCCAAAAAACTTATAGCGCCGGAGCGCGCAAATACGCCGAGCATGCGCATGATATTTTCGGCAACGATGGTTACGTTGTATCCGGAAAGCACTACCAGATGGATGACTCCCGCCCTGCGAAACGTCTCCTGCAGAGAAGTCGGCATGCTTTTTCGCGCGCCGACCGTGAGCCCCGCAAGAAATGACGCATGCGGCTCCGGAAGTATGCGCGAAAGCGCGTCCACGTATGCTCGCTTTAACGAAAGCAGTGCGCGTATAAAAAACCACCCCCCTCCGGTTTCTCGCAGAGTTACCGTCGGGCGGTAACTTTCAAAAAGGATATCGTCTTTAGCCAAATACGCGCGCCAGTCAAAGTCGCTAGAAGAGCGCGGCACGCGCAATGTTCCAGAAACCTCAAGTTCGTCTCCGTAATGAAACTGCGGATAAGAAGCAACCGTTAAAAGCACCTTCACGCGTATGCGCTCCACACCGCCTGTCGTGTGCAACGCACGGGCCAAAAACACCAGGCGCGTGTATGTGTCCCGCTCGTCCGGCTCCGCGACAATCAAACCGCGAAGCTGTACGCGTCCCTCGGGTATCTGCAACAACGCCTCGCGGGCACGAGAGACTTTCAGATGATAATACCCCGCGCCAATAGCCGCACCAAGAAGCAAAAACGCGATGACCGGGAGCAGCGCAGAGTGACGGTGAAACGGGCGAACAAGACCGTAAAATGCAAACACCAACCCCAAGAAAAAACAGAGCACGGCAACGCCGAGCGAAAGAGAAAAAAATGACCGGACGGTAATTCCCAAAACAAAACCGCTCGCAAGGAGCGGGAGAATATTTTTTGCTTGCATAAAAGGAAAAATTATTCAAACAAGCTCATACTCCTGCCTGCATCCGCATCAAGCGCTTCGTTTACCAGAGCGTCCGCTTCCTTATTGCGCGCGCGAGGCACATGCGCGAATCGCAAAGGCCCAAACTCCACCTGAAAATTATGTATCTTCATAAAAAGCGGGAACAGCCGCTCTTCCTCAACCTTATATGTTCCGGAAAGCTGGCGTGCGACCAGTTCGCTATCCAGACGAAACTCCAAAGTAAGATTACGCACGCGCGCCTTGCCGTAAAGTTGTTTTACTTTTTTAAGCGCGAACAGCACCGCTTCATACTCCGCTTCGTTGTTTGTGCGCCTGCCTATCGTCTGCCCGTACGATTTGAGGGTGTATCCTTTTGCGTCTTTAATGACCGCACCGACCGCAGCCGGCCCGGGGTTTCCCCGTGACCCCCCGTCAGTATAAATAATAACTTTTTCTTTTTTTGCCTCCCCGGACATACGCAGACTCATAAGTAAACGCTCTCACCAACATCAATAAGACGCAACCGAAGTTCCTCCCTGCCCTGAAACTGCGAGCGTTCAAGAGTGGCGGCCAGCGTCACGCATGAGCCCGGCTGAACATGGCGCGGCAATACCTTGCCCATCCAAAACCCCATAATCGCCACGAGAGCCCCGTCATTGCGCCGCGCGGTAAGCATGACATGACTCTGCTCTCCGCCCAAGAAGCGCACCTGCGCAATCGTGACGCCGCGAAAAAGAAAAACCGGGCGCTCGTTTCCGATACCGAACGGGCCAAGCCGCTCAATTACCTCAAGCGTTGGACGCGACACATCCTCCAGCGTGAGTTCTCCGTCAAGTATAAGCGGCTGGTCCGTCTCCGTCGCGCCCTGCTGCAAGAACGCGCGGGCAAGCTGTTCTTCAAAAACCGGCAAGCGGGTTTCCTGAAAAGAAAAGCCCCCGGAGTGCGCATGTCCGCCAAAATCAATAAAAAAATCGTCCGGAAGCGTCCGCATAAGCTCTACAACGTTTACGTTCCGGCTTCTGCAAGAACCCTTCACGTGCCGTGCCTCGCCCTTTCCCCATAAAAACACCGGACAGGAATATTCCTCAAGCAATCGGTTTGCGGCAATACCGAGAACCCCCGGCTGCCAATTGCGATCCCCCACAACGATAAATCCCTGCGAAGGACTGCCTGCGCCGACCAATCCGCGCACGTGCTCTAAAATCTCGGCAACCAGCGTGCGCCGTTCGCGCGTCTTTTCCTCCAAGAAGCGCACGATATCTACCGCCTCTTCGGACGAAACGGTCGTAAGCAGACGAAAACTTACCTGTGCGTGCGCAAGACGGCTTGCGACATTAATACGCGGCGCGATGGTAAATCCGATATCTTCCGTAACAATCCGGTCGCGGCGAAGCCCCTGGGAACGCAATAGCTCCCGCAATCCCGGCCTTCGGGTTTTACGCAGCACCGCAAGCCCCCAATGCACTAAAATACGATTTTCCTCCGTCAGCGGCACCATGTCCGCAACGGTTGCGATTGCCACCACGTCAAGCAGCCAGCGCTCCCATCCCTTCGGAAGCCCGAATGAACCCCGCAAAAGAAGCGCACAGACAACCTTAAACGCGAGCGCAGCGCCGCAAAGCTGTCCGGAGGGATAATGGTCCTCCGGCTGTTTCGGGTCAATGATGGCATACGCGTCCGGCCAGACCGGGGGCACCAAGTGGTGGTCAATAATGATAACGTCAATTCCGGCTTTTTGCGCGCGCGCAACTTCCGCGACATTCGTCACGCCGCAATCTATCGTGATGAGAACGCGCGCGCCGGAGGAAATCGCGCGCGAGACAACTTCATCCGACAACCCAAAGCCCTCTTTATGTCTGTCGGGAATATATACCTCAAAATGCTCAAATCCGATTGCGCCAAACGTGTCCGAAAACACCACCGCGCCGCATACGCCGTCGGCATCATAGTCGCCAAGTATAAAAACCTGCTCTTTGTGTTCAATCGCCCGCAATAGGCGCTCAATAACGCGCCCCATACCAAAGAACAAAAAGGGGTCGTGCGTGCCGCGTTCGTAATCCGGTTCCAAGTATTCAAGCGCCGCAGCAGGATCTTCAATGCCGCGGGAAAGCAAAAGCTGTCCCATCAG
>JACPCQ010000019.1 GCA_016179715.1 Parcubacteria group bacterium | reverse complement strand
GCAACGACGGAAAATCCGAGCTTTGAGGTGATTCCCGCGTTACTTTCACGCTGTCGGGTGTTTGTGCTTTCCGCACTTTCTGCTGACGCGCTTGCAAAGATTATCAGTCGCGCCGGTATTCCGTTGGATACTGCCGCGGTTGAATGGCTTGTTGCAATGGCCAATGGCGACGCGCGCCAGGCTCTGGCAATGCTGGAAAACACGGCAACACTGTACAAAACCGTAACCGTCAAAACACTCACCGAAACGCTGCAATCCCAATTCCTTCGTTACGATAAAAAAGGAGAGGAGCACTACGATACCATCAGCGCATTTATTAAAAGTATGCGCGCAAGCCAGCCGGATGCCGCGCTCTATTATCTTGCGCGCATGATTGCGGCCGGAGAAGACCCAAAGTTTATTGCGCGCCGTATGGTGATATTTGCAAGCGAAGATGTGGGCCTTACGCAGCCTACCGCGCTGGTTGTGGCAAATAATGTGTTCCGCGCGGTAGAAGCCATCGGGCTTCCCGAGTGCGGCATTAATCTTGCGCACGGCGCGGCGTATCTTGCCGGATGCAAGAAAGACCGTCGTGCGTATGATGCGTATATGGCGGCGATGGAGGACGTGAAGCGCCACGGAAACTTGCCCGTGCCATTGCGCGTACGTAATGCTCCCACAAAACTTTTGCGCGATCTGGGCTACGGCAGAGGATATGAAAAATATACCAAGGAAAGCATGCTGCCCGAAAAACTGAAAAACAAAAAGTATCTTCAAGACGCACCGGCAGCCAGAGAGCCAATACCGCGCAATGAGCGGCGGCGCAATAACGACACACGATGAAGTTTGAACACTCCTCCACATCCCTATTCAAAAGAGTATTCTAAAAAAGTTGCTTTTATACATACCATGCATTTTTGGCGGGATATGTTTTTGTTGCGGGAAAGCATTGTTTCCGGGGTGTGTGTAGCGTGTGCGTAAGATGTGGCGGCTGCACTGTTGAAGTACCGCAGTTTTTTCTGTTAGCATGGGAATTATGGAAAGCAGGGAAAAGGAATATCAAGAAGGGTATTCACCCGCACAATTTTTAAGCAAAAGAATTCAAAAAATTACCGAAGCCGCCTATCGCGTTTCGGACCTGTTTCCCTTGGAGGAGCCGTTGCGATGGTCGCTCCGATCCGCAGTCCTGGATGTTTTCCGGGATTTTGCGGTGTTGGAGTACATTGGAGAAGCCGAACGGCAACGCTCCATAACAAATGCGGAGATGAAGATTAGGCGCTTGCTCGCTCTTATTGAGCTTGCCTCGGTGGGGAGCTTTCTCTCCGAGCTCAATTTTGCAGTACTCAAACGCGAGTACTCCGTCTTTTTAAGTGTTATTCAGGAACAACAAGAAATACTTCTTCCTTCTCAATTGCGGATACTTGAGAAGCCGCAGTTTGGCTCCGCGCAGAACCAGGCAGAAGATTTTTTTAGATCCGAACCGGTAACCGTGCCCGGTGAGCGGAAAGACAAGCAAGAGATAAAAGAAAACGAAAAAGACGCGGATAACAGGAACTTATATATCGGACATTCTAATGGACATTCTAATGGACACAGCTATATCGGACTGTCCGATATAGATTTAGGAAGTCCAATAAAGAATAGGACCGGAGTATCGCACGGGAATCTTGCCTCAAATAATTTTCATTCTCAACTGTTTGATTCTCTCTCGGAGCAACCACAAGAGCAGCAAAAACAAGAGAATTTCCAAAGACAAGAAAGTTTCCAAAGAGTAGAGGGAAGTTATGACTATAAAAAACCCAATGTGATTGAGCATAGAAAAATACCACCATTGCCCGCAGTGGGGGTGGTTGATGAGACACGGAAGCGTCAAATATTGGAGCTTGTAAAGGAGCGCGGATGGGTAAGTGTTGGAGATTTGGCCTCTACATTTCGCGGGGTGGTAGGTGAAAAGACGTTGCAAAGAGATCTTTTGCGGATGGTTGATCGCGGTCTTCTGCAAAAAGCCGGCGACAAGAGGTGGAGGCGTTATGCCTTGCGAGGTGAACTATAAAGTCCTGTTATTCGGAGGCTCTGCGGGAGCTCTAAACAATAGAAAATAATAGGAAAAATGCTCTATTCAATACATTTTTGAACATTTTTGACTTTTCATGCCGATGTTGTGTTGTTTTTATGCTTTCTTGACGTTTAGACCCCTTGGTTTATACTGAAAAAGCTCGCTTATGAGCGAATTTCATATAGGTTTGGACGGAGGTCCGGAGATAACGGCTTGTACGAAACTATAACGCGACAAGGGAAAGATAAGTTATCCACATCTTTTGTTTGCAGGCCGTTTTTGAAAGCCTATAATGAAGTTAACGCAGTGCAATGCAGAGCGCTTTAGCAAAGGTCAACCGCGAAGGTATTTTTATGCATGAAGCCAACAGGTTGGCTGATTTAGTGCGTTTCTGAATTTTTAGAAATTTTACAAATTGTATTAGGGCATTGAGACGTTGATCGCAACATTTTTGCGATCGATGAGCGGTACGGCAGATTATGGCAGATGCAGATATCGTATCGCTCATCGGCAGCAAAAGGAATGTACGTTGACAATTTAAGTGAAGTACGACATCTACTTCTTCAAATTAATTAAGAACCTGAACGGAGCAAATTCTGTGTGTGTATCGCTTAGCGATGCGCGCACAGGATAAAGCCGGGTCGATTAATCACTCGTTGCTGTTACCTGATCGTGTTGCGCTTATTGAAATCGCGCATGCGAGCAGAAGCACAAGAGCAACGACAATGATTTATTAAAGGCATGGCTCCAATGAAAAGACAGTGCATTATTAGAAATTGATTTGTGTACAGAGTTGCCTGACTTTGTCGAGGCCGGGTCTTCTGTACATTTAAGATAGTGGCAAGAGGAACATGTGCGGCAGGGAAAAGATCCCTGCGCGAGTATTCCGAAAGTGCCACAGCGTATTAAAAAACATTTATGAGTAGATTTGTGAAGAAAGCGAAGATGCGCAAAGCAACTTCAGTTTTCTTGAGCATCTCAACGGCTGTATGGCTTGCGGGCGCGTCGGCGTTAGTGCCGGCGGTTGCGCACGGGCAGACAGTCGCGGAGTTGCAGGCGCAGATTGCTTCTCTGCTTGCACAGATTCAGGCATTGCAGGCACAGCTTACGACGGTGCAGGGAGGCGGCAGCTCAGTGGGCATGACAGGAATTCCGGCAGGATTTACATTCACGCAGAATTTGACAATGGGCAGTTCGGGGGGCGATGTGATGAACCTACAGAAATTGCTGAATTCAATGACGGACACGCGGCTTGCTTCATCCGGAGCGGGCTCGCCCGGTAACGAAACATCTTACTTCGGGACTATTACGAAGTCTGGTGTAGTGAAATTTCAGAACAAGTATGCAAGCGAGGTGCTGACACCGCTTGGCTTGTCAGCAGGGACGGGATTTTTTGGAGCTTCTTCCCGCGCAAAGGCGAATATGCTTCTGACGGCGGCTCCTCTGGGAGCAGCCACTCCGTCAACGCCGTCCACTCCGTCCACTCCGTCCACTCCATCCACCCCGTCTACACCGAGCGACACAACAACTCCGACAACTCCGACAACTCCGGTGGCGGTGGGCAGTGGTTTGACGGTAGGACTTGCAGCAGAGCAACCGGCGGCTTCTATCTTCCCGAACAGCGCAGTACGCGTACCGTTTACAAAGGTACAGCTTACGGCGTCTGCTGACGGGGACATAACGGTAAACTCGCTTGTTGTTGAGCGCACCGGACTTGCCAGCGATGCGGCATTTGACTCACTTGCATTGTTGAACGAGAACGGAACGCAAATGGGTATTCAAAAGACACTAAACTCACAGCATCAGGCAACACTCTCCGAGTCATTTGTGGTAAAAGCGGGAACCTCTCGCACACTAACGATTGCGGGAAATGCGCCATCCGATAACTCCACACGCGCAGGGCAGGTTGCAAGCTTGAGCTTGGTGGCTGTGAATACATCCGCGAATGTTTCGGGCTCGTTGCCCTTGACTGGCGCGACACACACGGTAAACTCCGGCCTTTCCATCGGTTCGGTAACAATGGCGCGCGGTTCAATTGACCCGGGCTCCAGCATTACGAAAGAAGTGGGA
>JACPCQ010000049.1:17489-24324 GCA_016179715.1 Parcubacteria group bacterium | reverse complement strand
TATTGCGCCGTATCGTGAGTATATAAAAACGGTCTATCAGTACGTACAGGAAAAATAGTTTTCTATATTGCTCGCCTTGTTACGATATAAATATAACTCGTGGTAGTGGAGAAAGTGGGGCGAGCGGTGGAGGGGAACTTATTGACTGCCGCCGGTCCTCACACTAGAATATCGTTATGGTCATCAACATTTCTGATAAAAAGCTCAAGGGGCTTATAAAGGAAAGCGTACGAGAAGCGTTAGAGGATGAAGTGGCAAAACTTCGGGCGTTCGTTATGCCGGAAGTGTCCGAGAGAGAGCAAGCTGATATTGAAAAGCGCTACGGCAAGCCGTCTCGCAAGAAAGCGGAGATTTTTTGCCTGTAGCTTAATAGTTGTTTATGGGGTGGAAGGTTGGCGTTTCAAAAGAGGCGAAGAGGTTTCTTTCTGAAAATGCGTTCGCAATAGAAGAAGTAAAGACGCTTGTCGGTAAAGCCATTCGTTATTTTCGTGGGGAGAGCGTCAATATAGACATAAGAAAACTCAAGGGAGCGTGGAAAGGATTTTATAGAATTCGCAGGGGGAAAATACGGATAATCGCCGAGTTTGATTTTGCAAACTCGGCTGTTTTTATTGAGCGTATTGATTGGCGAGGCGGGGTCTACAAGTAAAATACCAAGCTTTCCGCTCGCATCTGGTGGTGGAAAGGGGGGAGTTGATGGAGAGAAGAGAAAAGAAGTTATGAACAGAAAAAAGAAATTTCACTTGCGCGTGCGCGGAGTAATCTGTGATGGGGAAAACGTGCTGGTTGCAAGAGTGAAAGACGGCAACTATTGTTTTTTGCCCGGCGGGCACCATGAAATCGGAGAATCGCTTGCCGATGCGCTTGTGCGTGAAATTCGCGAGGAGCTGGGAATGTCGGCAACCGTTAAACAATACTTGGGAGTTGTGGAAAACGGCTGGCAGGAAGAAGATGCCTATCATTATGAAATCAACCACATTTTCGCAGTGGAGGTTCCTTTTCTGAACGCAAAAACTAATCCGCGCGCAGAGGAAGACCATCTTGAATTTTTTTGGACAACTCCGGATAAGTTTGAGAAAGACAACCTGCTTCCGGCAATCATCCGGCCAACCCTTTCCGGTGGCGGAAAAGGCACTATGGAGTGATGAAGGAGATTGAACTGAAGGTGCTTGGGATTGACCGGCAGGCGTTGCGGGCAAGGTTGCGCAAAATTGGTGCGCGGCGTGTGTTTGGGCCGGTTCCGGTGCGGGAAATTTATTTTGAACCGGATAAAAGCATGCGCGGGGCGCGAAGATATTCGTCGTTTCGTCTGCGCGCGGTGGGGAAACATTACGAACTGACGGTCAAGGTGGGGCGGAAGAATGTAAAACAGCCGCACCGGGGCAGGCCGGCGCAAAAAATTCAAAAGTTTAAGGTGCGGGATGAATATGAAGTGCGGGTGTTGGATTTTGCCCGCGCGCTGGAGTTGGTTAGAGCGCTGGGGTATCGCGTCTTTCGCGAGCGGGAGAAGACCCGCGAGGAGTATCGTCATCAGGGGGTAAAAATTGAAATTGATGAATACACGGGGATGCCTCCGTATATGGAACTGGAGAGTACGCGGGAACATTCGCTTCTTCGCGTACTTGGCGCGCTTGGTTATAACAGAGAACAGGCAACGACCGCAACGGCGACGGAACTACTTGCGCGGCACGGGCTTGATACCAGCACGGCACACCGTGTCAAGCGCCACGGACATCCGAAAACATGATGTCGGTAAATCAAAAACTTTTTCAGCGCAAAAAAGAAGATTTTGTCTGTGCGCATTGCGCCGCGCGAGTGCGCGGAGATGGGTACACTAACCACTGCCCCGAGTGTCTTTGGAGCAGGCATGTGGATGTGCGGCCCGGGGACCGACAAGAGCGTTGCCGGGGAATGATGCGGCCGGTTGCGTTGACGCCGCATAAGAAGGGGATGGCTCTTGTTCATCGTTGTATGCACTGCGGAGCAGAACGGAAAAACAGAACGCACAAGCGTGATAATGTAGCGGCCGTTATGCAGTTGTCTGCGGACAACGCCGGAGGGGGATTTACCCCGTTAGAAATTTAAAGATTTACTCTTGATTATAGTAGTCTAAGCCGCAAAGGCGGCTTCGCCTTATAAAAAATTGTTTACACAGAGCACGGACCGTATTTCTAACGGGGTTTACTTCTCTCTAACAAAGAAATACAATAGGAGTATGGCAATAAGAAGAAAAGGAGAAAAAAGAAATGGACAAAAAACATCTAAATCGCGCAGTCGCGACCAATATACGGCAGTGCTCAAAGGACTTCGTGAGGTGGACTACGATGAATTTGTTATTCTGCAAAGACGAGTTTCTCGTCTGGAGGCAAAGATGGCGCACGAAAGGGCTTGAATTTATATCTGTTGGACAACAAAACAGCTCACGCGCATGTGAGCTGTTTTGTTTTCTTAACTGCCCCAGTTATTAAATCCCCGCCGAATACCCCGTGCGTTAGCATGGGGATGAGGCGGTGTGGATTTAATGAAGCTCCAGATACCTCGCACGCGAGCGCGGGGAGCTTCATTGCTTTTGAAGGGGATTTTAGTGTGCTATAGTGCAAGATATGACGACAATGCAATTTTCTCAGCGTGTAATGACGGCGGCGGCGCCAAAGCATGTCGGCAAGGAGATATTTCTTGCCGGCTGGGTGGATGTGCGCCGGGACCACGGCAAGCTGATTTTTTTTGATTTAAGAGACCGCTCCGGAAAGGTGCAGCTGGTTGTTGCGTCCGATGACGAAGCGCTACATAAAAAAGCGGAAACCTTGCGTCCCGAGTGGGTTGTGGGGGTTTTGGGTGTGGTCGTGGAGCGTCCGGAAAAAATGAAAAATACCGAAAGCCCCACCGGAAGCATAGAGGTGCAGGTGAGGGATATTCAGGTATATGCGGAGTCCGAAACCCCGCCGTTTAACCTTTCCGGAGACGGGTACGACATCGGGGAGGAGCACCGGATGGAGTTCCGGTATCTGGACCTGCGCCGACCGCGAATGTTGCGGAATATGGAGTTGCGCAATCGTGTGGAACTTATGATGCGCACTTTTTTTGCCGACCGAGGATTTCTTGAAATTGAGACGCCGGTATTGAGCAAGTCCACACCCGAGGGCGCGCGGGATTATCTGGTGCCCTCGCGGCTGTATCACGGGAAGTTTTATGCGTTGCCGCAAAGCCCCCAGCAGTACAAACAGCTCTTAATGGTGGCGGGAGTTGAAAAGTATTTTCAGATTGTGCGTTGTTTTCGTGATGAGGATACGAGAGGAGATCGCCAGCCGGAATTCACCCAGCTTGACGTGGAGATGAGTTTTGTCACCCAAGACAACATCCTTGAGCTCATCGAAGAACTTTATGTCAACATTGTGGAAAAACTGACTCCGGAAAAGCGTATATCCGAGCGTCCGTTTCCGCGCATGACATATAAGGAGGTTATGGAAAAATATGGAACGGATAAACCGGATATGCGCAAAGACAAAAATGACCCGAATGAGCTAGCCTTTCTTTTTGTGGTGGACTTCCCCATGTTTGAATGGAAGGAATCCGAGAAACGCTGGGATGCGGTGCACCACCCGTTTACGAAAATTAGTGACCATGACAGTGCGGCAAAAAACGACGCCGAATTTATAAAAGAAATTGCTCAAGACCCAAGTGCGCTTGTCGCCGAGCAATACGACTTTGTTCTGAACGGATATGAAATCGGCGGCGGTTCTATCCGTGAACATCGTCCGGAGGTGTTAAAAGCCGTGTTTGAAATTATGGGGAACGCTCAGGAGGCCGTTGAAGAAAAATTCGGACATCTTTTACGTGCGTTTCGTTATGGTGTGCCGCCACACGGGGGAATTGCTCCGGGGGTTGACCGTTTTGTTATGCTGCTTGCGGGAGAGCCGAACATCCGCGAGGTGATCGCGTTTCCCAAAACCGGAGACGGCAGGGATTTGATGATGAATGCGCCATCGGAAGCGAATGAGACGCAGCTTGCGGAACTAGGATTGCAATTGAGAAAAGATTGAGGAGCATGACAACGATTCAAGAGCAACAATATGTTTTCAAGACCGAGCAGTTTGAGGGGCCGCTTGAGGTGTTATTGCGCCTGGTTGAGGAGCAAAAGCTCTCTATTGCTGCCGTATCGCTTGCAAAAGTTGCCGATGAGTTCCTTGCCTATATCCGCGCGCAGAAGGAGTTTCCCTTGACGGAAGTTGCGGATTTTCTTGATGTTGCGGCAACGCTTATTCTTATTAAATCCAAAACGCTGCTGCCGTCTCTGGAACTTACCGAAGAAGAAAAAGAAAGCGTCGGAGAACTTGAGAGGCGCCTTGCGCTTCATGCACAATTTCGTCATCTGGGCGAAGAGGTAATAGCTAAACATTACGGCAAGCGGGTATTGTTCACGCGGGGGTTCTCGCTCACCGCGCAGGTCGGGTTTGTTCCTCCGGAAGGGATGACGGTTGCTAAACTTTCTGCCGCGATATCCGAGCTCGTCCGTATGCTGCCGTTTGCGAAAGCGCTTCCAAAAGCCGTCGTGGAGCGCGTGGTAAGCCTGGAGGAAAAAATGTCGGAATTGGAACAACGTTTTGCCGCGGGACTCAAAATGTCTCTGACGGATGTTACTTCGCAGAACAAGTCTGACATCATTGTAGGATTTCTTGCGGTTCTTGAGCTGGTCAAGCAGGGACTGTTCGCCGTTGAGCAGCAAAAGACATTTCATTCTATTCACATCTCAAGATTATGACGGATCTCGCCGTGCGCATTGAAGCTATTCTGTTCCATTCGGGGGAGTCGCTCTCTCTTTCGCAGATTGCGCATATTGCCGAATCCGGCGAGGAAGAAGCGCACACCGCACTTGTCCATCTTGAGGAAACGCTTAAAAACCGAGGCATTCGACTGGTGCGCCACGACCGCGCGTTTCAGCTTGCGGTTGCTCCCGAGCAAAGCGGAACAATCACACGGCTGGCCAAGGAGGAACTTGAGGCAAAACTTACCCGCGCGGCCGTGGAAACACTCGCGGTTATTATGTATCGAAATCCGGTGAGCAAATCGGAGATTGACTATATACGCGGTGTAAATTCTGCTATGATTTTACGGAACCTCATGATGCGCGGGCTGATGGACAGGGAGCCGCATCCGGTAGATCGTCGCGCTTTTATATATAAGCCGTCGCTTGATCTCCTGCGCTTTCTTGGCGTTGCGAACCAGGAAGAACTCCCTGACTATACCCAGACGCGAAAATTATTGGGGGATTTTCTGAAACAGCAGGAAGGGGAGGGACAGGTGGTTGAAGATAAAGAGCAAGCGGGCACTCATCAGTAACGAAATATTATAAGGCAGCCGGTGCGGAGCGGGCACAACGAATTGCGGTAACAAAAATTTACCCCACACACAAAAAAATCCATGACGGAGGAAATCGTACAACAAAAAGACGCCGGAATTCCGAAACGCACCATATTTATAAGTATCGGGGTGATGGTATTTCTGGTGCTTCTGCATATAACCGGGGGAAGCAGTTTTTGGGGTGCGCGTGGCGGAGCGCTTTCCGCATCCGGCGCTTTAGGAACGGGCGCGCAGAATAGTCCCTTTGGACAGATGTCTCTGGAGGCGCAGTCCGTGTACGTGTATGACCTTGTATTACGCCAGGAACTTTTTTCCAAACATGCGGACAGGAGGCTCCCGCTTGCTTCGCTTGCAAAACTCATGACTGCGCTTATTGTACGACAGCAGCTTGACGGGGAGCAAATGCGATACGCCAGGACGGGGATGACGGGCTTTTAGTGGGAGAACAATTTTCCGCGCGCGACCTCACCAGGGTCATGCTTGCTGCTTCTTCCAATGATGCGGCGTACGCGCTTGCCGAAGCAGTGACCGGGAAACTTACGCAGAATAACGATGTTGGTACGGCCCGACAAGTCGCAGAAACAGGGACCGTAAGCGGTGGAAAAACGGGAACCACAGATGAAGCACACGCTGATGAAGCACGTGCTCTTGAACCGTTTATTACGCTTATGGATCAGATGGCAGAACAGTTGGGCTTTGCAAATATGGAATTTCTCAACCCGACCGGGCTTGACGAATCCGATGCGTTGAGCG
This sequence comes from Parcubacteria group bacterium, assembly GCA_016179715.1. Taxonomy (GTDB): domain Bacteria; phylum Patescibacteriota; class Minisyncoccia; order JACPCQ01; family JACPCQ01; genus JACPCQ01. Next base: position 18,213 of record JACPCQ010000049.1, on the reverse strand, counting down.
GCGCGTATGGAACGGCGCATGATGTCGCAAGGCTTGCCATGCAAGTTGTTGCGGAAGACTCCGAAGTTATTGAATTGACGCGAAGCGCCGCTTTTCGCGTGACTTCTCGCAATGGCCATGAACATCGTTTTAAGAATACGAATACGATACTCTCGCAAATTCCCGGCATCATCGGCACAAAGACCGGCTTTACGGATCTTGCGGGCGGGAACCTGCTTGTGCTGTTTGATGTGGGCGTACATCATCCGGTCATTGCTGTGGTGCTCGGTTCTTCTCTTGAGGGTCGTTTTACGGATATGATGCAGCTGGTGAACGCCACGTATGCTTTATTCGCGCGCTAATGCCCGCACACGCCTTTGTTCAACGTTTCACCGTCGTCTGTTATGATTACCGACATATTAAAAGTCTTTATTCTTTCTGCGGCCGCGTTTTTTGTCGGTATCGCGCTGACGCCGGCACTGACATTTTTTTTATACCGTTATCGGTTTTGGCGCAAGTCGGCGCGCACCGATGCTCCGGACGGCACGAAGACGCCAATTTTTAACGCATTGCATCATAAACGGGAAACAACGGTGCCGCGCATGGGCGGCATTTTACTGTGGGTTATCCCGCTTTTTTTGAGCTCTCTATTCTTTGGGCTTTCCCGTTGGTTTGACGGTCCTTTGCTTTCTAAAATCAGTTTTTTGAGCCGTTCCCAAACCTGGCTTCCGCTTTTTACGCTTGT